>JANQFI010000083.1 GCA_028277905.1 Chromatiaceae bacterium
AGGCGATTTCTGTCAACAAACAGACCGCCTGGCTTGTCTTTTCGCCCGCCTTCTGCGTCGCGGCAGCGGGCACAGCGCTCGACTATGCGCCCGCTGCCGCTTCTTGAAGGCGAGCGAAAATCCTGCGCCATTCGGTCTGTTTGTTTCCGGCAATCGCCTTATCCGAGCGGTTGGAGCAGGCCTTCTCGGATGAGTCGGCGAACGAGGACGAGCTTGCCCTTGTCGTCGAGCTCGCCGGGCAGATCTCGTATCCGGAATCCTTCGGTCTCCAACGCGTGACGCAGGTCCTTGCTCGCGTGCAGCGGGATGGAGATCTCGTTGCGATGAAACCGCAGGCGGATCCCGTCCGCGTCCTCGTGGATGAGATAGGCCAGGAAGGGTCGGCGCCCCACGAAGCTGTCGAGGTCGATCCTGTCGAGCTGCGCCAAGGCTTGCAGCTGATGCCGCAAGAAGGGCGGGCGCCGGTCGATGAACCGCTCTGCGAAGCGCTCCCGTATCGCCAGGGTGTCGACATCGCCGAGTCGGCCGACGAGGTTCCTGAACCTGTTGCGGAAGTCCTGCTGGTCATGCCGAGCTCCGGCAAAGGTGCGTGGCAGGGCGGCGCGAACCTCTTGGTCTGAAGCGGCCAGACCCTCAACGGCCTCCAGCAAGACGTCGAACCATGTCCAGGACAGGATGCCGACGGTGATGTGCAGAGAGGTCTCGTCGGTGGACGTGGCGTCGTGTACAAGCCCACGCGGGATGTAGAGGGTATCGCCCGCGTTGAGCTTGAGTTCTTCCGTGACCGGGCCGGGATCCTCCTGTAGGGCGTAGTCACGGTGCCCCTTCAAGGTCAGCGGAATTGGTGTGCCGTAGAGCCGCCACTGCTTGGCGCCGGCGATCTGCAACACGAAGACGTCGTGGGAATCGAAATGCGGGTGAAAGCCCTGCGCCCGGGGCGGCGTCACATAGATGTTGGTCTGAAAGCCAGCGCTGAATTCCAGTTCCAGCGCCGAGCAGAGCTCACCCAGCGGCCGGTGCCGCGTGTGCAAGTGATTGAGAATGATGGTGGCGCCGGCGTTGTGCAACCGGAGGACTTGGTCGGCTCGCACGGTGTTGTCGGCCAAGAGGTACTCGGCACGCGCTATCTTTCGTGCGGCGTTGACAACCGATACCTCTCCCCGGGTCGATTCCTCGGTGGTGAGGATGCGATCGATGTCGTCGAGTGTCAACAGCCCGTCGAAGTAGTCCGGGCGATCGCGCCGAGTCAATAGTCGCTGGCGTTCGAAATGGTCGCCGAAAAACGCTTCTGTGCTAACGGGTTCGAGTAGCGCTTCGAGTGACCAAGTCGTCATGCCCAATCCTGAAACTCGATTCCGAAGAACGCGATTATAGCGCCGAATCTGCGCTGGTTCTGCGCGCTGGCTGCGTGTGCTGGCTATGCGCGCATGTGCTCGCCGACAGCGAATCCTCGGCTAGGCGAACGAAGATGGCTCATGAAGCTCGGCGCTCTGGCCGAGTCACGTGCCTATTCCGCCTAGTCGTCGTCGTCTTCGTCGTCTTCGTCGTCCCCCATGTCGGCATCGCCCGCGTCAGCGTCACTCTCTTCAGCGTCCCCGTCGTCGTCGTCCCCCTCGTGGGCATCACCCGCACGGGCCTCTTCCTCGTGGGTGTCGCCATGGGTGTCGCCCATTTCCGCGTCGTCTGCATCAGCGAAGGCCGGCGCGCTGCTCAGGGCGCCGGCGACGAGGATGGCTCCGGCACCGGCAATGAGCATACGACGTGAAAGCTTGGGAGTGGTAACCATGTCCTCGTCGGAAAGCGTCTCTGTCTTTGTCTTGGGTTCTGACATCGCGATATCACCTGCTCTTGGCCGTTGAGGTCGAATCCAGCGAAGTCCGCGCTAACTCAGAGTACATCGGTCGGTTTAAGAGCGTGATGCAACTCCGACGCAGCGACACTGAGCGCATGCGGCGGTCGCAACGCAGCTTCGCGGGCTTGGCATTTCCCACCCTGAGGGTGGGAATAGGCGGAAATCTACCATCCACAGAGGGCTTGAGCAAGGGCATCTGTGCAACTGGCCCGCCGGAGCCGCACCGCGGGCGCAGGCAGGTGCGATCCAAGGCTGCCACGGTGAGGTACCGAGCTGCATGATGGCCGGCTCGGCGGGAGCGGCGCCGGTGACCAAAGCAATACGGCGCCTAGTGGCACCGCGGTCGGTGCCGGTCGGCGGCAGCGACTCGAGCTCTGGCGGATGCCCAGTTGGCTGCGGGCGCTCGTGAAGGTCGCCGCGCTCTCGCCTGTGCCGGGCCGGTGGAGGACGCAAGGCCAGGGTGATGGAAGGCCATGCAACGGAAGGCCATGCAACGGCTTGACCGGCTATGGAGCCTCCGCTCACGTCATAGCGTCAGCCATCTTGGACTCCTGGGGGCGCTGGGATGTCCTAAGGCGATTGCCGGAAACAAACAGACCGAATGGCGCAGGATTGTCGCTCGCCGTCAAGGAGCGGCAGCGGGTGCATAGTCGAGCGCTGTGCCCGCTGCCGCGACGCAGAAGGCGGGCGAAAAGACAAGCCAGGCGGTATGTTTGTTGACAGAAATCGCCTAAGCCCTCTGCCTGGTTCCTACTGCGGACACCCCTCTGCGTGCCCGCAAGCAGGGCATACAGCCGGTCCAGAAAGCCAAATTCCACGACCGCGTCCGGCTTACACGGGCGCCGGGAGCAGTACCGTGAGAATAGGCGCCTTCCCCCTTTACCCTCTGTGTTGGTCCCGCGATGGTGCCGATAAGGGCCGTCAGCGCTGCTGCCAGCTTCGTCAATCGGGTCGTCTCGGTCGATATAAGCCGGTCATCGGCTCGCCAGAATCCTCCGCGGGATGATGGTGGCTGCCGGACCCTGATAGCGCAACTCTGAGACCTGCGCTGGGACCTGCGCTGGGACCTGCGCTGGTCTGGGCTCATCTTGCCGGGCGCGATGACCCTTTGAATGTTCGGCTGCTTGACTCTTCCACTTCGAATCAGGGCCTAACGCATGCGATACCTATCCATGCCTGTATTGGTTGCGGCGGCGATTCTGGCCGCGAGTCAGCCGGTGCGAGCAGCACCGTTCTGGGCGACCACGGTGACTGACTATAGCTCGGAGATTCAGAACTTCGGCGTAAAGGGTCAAGGAGACGGCGACTTGATGACGCCGGCAACGGAATTCTGGGTACTGGGCCCACCCGATGCCGCGGTGAATGACACAGGCGACGGACTCGACCCCGACTTTGTTGCCGGTTGGCGCTCCAATGCACCTGGCGAGTACATCGTCGTCAATTTCGCCCTGGGTCTGGCGGATGCTCCAGGCGATGACTTGACTATTCGCATGTTCAGCGGTCCGAGCTCCGGGGCCAATGTGCTCGCAAGTGTCGATGGAGTCGACTTCACCGGCGTTGGTACCCTCGGTCCCGGAACACCTTTGGAGCTGCGTGACGAGACCTTCGATTTCGCAGGCCAATTTGTCGCTCCCGTGCGCTACCTGAGGGTCGAGCGGGTCGCAAACGGTCCCCAAACGGGCATGTTCTTCGACGCCTTCGGCGGCAACACCGCGGTTCCCGAGCCGGGCTCCCTATGGATGATCATGCCCTTTGGCATCCTGCTGGCCAGATGGATGGCGCGGCGGCAGCGGCGGCGAGACCGGTAATCGGCAACGGACCAGCTCGGGCGTTGTGCCGACCCCGGAGCGCCGAGCGTCGGGCCCGATATCCGGGCCGCGACGCGATCGTCGTTGCAGCCAGAGGGTCGGGAGGCAAGCCGGCATCCCATGCCGGTCACATCTCGGGTCCGGCATCGGAAGTGGAAACCCCAGCAGCCGCAGGTCTGTATCGTTTGCAAATGCGAATGCGTCGCAATAATATCTGATCGCACCGGGCCCGACAGGGTCCCGCATCCCAACCGTGGTATCGACGATGCAGACGCCCCTTGACCAATCGGAACAGGCCGGGATTTCCACCCTTTGTGATGACGAAGATTGTCGCAACGAAATCCGTGACCAAAACTGCCCTGACGACATCGACATGTGCTGCCGTGCCAAGGCCGACGCCGTCGGGCAGCGACGGGCATCGTGCAGGAGCGCCCGGACGAGGCGGAAGACGAGGCGGTCGTGGCGGATGTCGAGCCTCGCTTGGGTGAGCGGACTCCTGATCCTGGGCGCTATCCTGCCGACCCGGGCCGATGACTGCGTCCTCGCCGTTCCGAGCGGCGAGACGATGCCGTCCGAGCAAGGGCTCGTCTATGCCACCAGCAAACAGCGTTTCGTCGCCGTCGGCGAGCTGATCAGGCGGCTCGAGACCGCGGATTATGCCCTGTTGGGCGAGACCCATGACGACCCCTTGCACCATGCGCTGCAGCGGTTCGCGTTGGCTCGCATTGCCGCCACCGGGCGCAAGCCTGCGGTGGTGTTCGAGATGTTCAACCGCGCCGACCGCGAATCGATACTCAGGGCAGCCAATGCGGTGCCGGCAGACCCCGACGCCGTCGCAGAGGCCGCTCGCTGGAGCGAATCCGGTTGGCCGGCATGGCCGCTCTATCGGCCGATTGTCGAAACCGCGATGCAGTCCGGGCTGGCGCTCGTGCCCGGGAACTTCGCCCGGTCGCGCGTGCGCGACCTGGCTTTCGTGTCCGGCTGGGATTCGCTGGGCGCGGAGACACTACGGAAGATGGGCCTGCTGCAGCCTCTCCCCGAAGGCCCGCGCCAATTGCTGCTCGCGACCCTGGTTTCGGCACACCCGGGTGCCATCCCAGAGCCCTATCTGCACGGGATGCTCCGGGCCCAGAGGCTGCGCGATGCCAGCATGGCCGACGCGATGCTCAGCGCCGATCCCGGTGCAGGCGCGGTGTTGATCGCCGGGCGGGAGCACGCACGTCTGGACTATGGTGTACCCTTCTACCTGCGGCTGCGTAGGCCCCAGGCGTCGGTCGTCAGTGTCGGCTTCATGCAAGCACGAGACCTCGACCCGGCGCGGCTCGCGGCCGATGAGGACATTGCCCACGACTTTGTCTGGCTGACGCCATCGGAGTCGGCGGCACGGCGCATCGCACATCGGTAAGGGTTGGAATCGGGTCCGATGGGCCGCACCGCCGAATTGCAGCTCAGGGCAGGACGGCTCGCCGTCGCCTGCGATCGGGACAGCGCCGGATTGCGAGCACGGCCGGCGTCCACAATACTTGCGTATTGACTGCCACGGATGGCCTTGTATACTCCAGCGTCTCAATACGAACTATTGGCATTCGTAATCCTGCCGGAGATCGGAGGCGCGAGTATCTCGACCGGACCGCTTCGGTCACGCGCCACGCGAGCGAGCACCACCCATGGCGTTGTCGTGATCGATCCGGCTTGCCGATTGCGCAATGGGCTCTAGCGACCTCGACCAAAGGGCGCCTGCACTCGCGGCCGCACCGATCATCAACTGAATCCCAACAGACGGAGTGCATCGTGAACCAAGACGAACTGCGAGAGAACGCCAACCGATTGGCGGCCAGAGGTAAGGGCCTGCTGGCCGCTGACGAGTCCACGGGTACCATCGGCAAGCGTCTCGCGACCATTGGTGTCGAGAACACGGAAGACAACCGTCAGGCCTACCGGGGCATGATGTTCACCGCCGAAGGCCTGGGTGACTTCATCAGTGGCGCCATCCTGTTCGAAGAGACCCTGTATCAGGATCACCCCGATGGTGAATCCTTGGTGTCCAAGCTCGGCAAGCTCGGCGTCATTCCCGGCATCAAGGTCGACAAGGGGCTGCGGCCGCTGCCTGGAGCCAATCCGGTAGAGACCTGGTGCACGGGACTAGAAGGCCTGGTCGAGCGCGCCGCCAAGTACTACGAGCGGGGCGCACGCTTCGCCAAGTGGCGTGCCGTGCTGCAGATCACCGACGACGGCTGCCCCACAGCGCTCGCTGTCACGGAGAACGCCTGGGGTCTTGCCCGCTACGCCAGGGCATGTCAGGAGTCCGGGCTGGTGCCCATCGTCGAGCCGGAGATCCTCATGGACGGCGCCCACGGCATCGACAAGACGGCCGAGGTGCAGGAGCACGTGCTGACTGAGGTCTACAAGGCCTGCGCGGAGAACGGTGTCTTCTTGGAGGGCTCATTGCTGAAGCCGTCGATGACGGTGGCCGGCGCCGACAACCCGGATGAAACCAGCGCCGATGAGGTCGCGAAGATCACGGTCCGGACCATGGAGCGCTGCGTACCGGCCGCCGTCCCGGGCATCATGTTCCTGTCCGGCGGACTGACGGAAGAGGACGCCTCGGTCTATCTCAACACCATCAACAGTGTGCCTCGCAAGGCCCCCTGGAGCCTCACCTTCTCCTATGGTCGTGCGCTGCAGCAGTCCTGCCTGCAGGCGTGGCGCGGGAAGGACATCGAGGGCGGTCAGAAGGCCCTGTTGGCGCGGGCACGCGCCAATTCCGAGGCCGCCATGGGTGAATATGTCGCGGGTTCCCAGCCGTCTGCACAGGAAAGCCTGTTCGAGGCGGGTTACAAGTACTGAGCCGCGCCCGCGGAGCGCCCCTCCCAGTCCTGTTCCACGGTGAGGGGCGGTTGTCCCTCTGCCGCCTGTCCGAGGGCGTTTGCAGGCACCCGCATCATCGCCCAACCGGCGCGGCCCCGGCCGCGCCGAGCGCGACCTCATCCGCGACGCTTTCCTGCGACCGATGTTGAACTGCGCCGGCAGTGACACCTCGGGCGCTAGCGGCTTGCCGGAATCGAGACGACCGGCAGGGTCTTGCTGTCATTCCAGGTCATGCAGTTCACGAGACGTTTTCCCTGTCCCTGCTGCGGCTTTCGCGTGTTCCAGTTCGAGCCGGGCAGTCACCAGGTGTGTCCGATCTGTTTCTGGGAGGACAATCTGGCTCAGCTGCGCTTTCCGCTGATGCCGGGCGCCGCGAATCGCGTCTCTCTGGTCGAAGGCCAGCGGAACTTCAAGCGCATCGGTGCCGCCGAGCGGCGTCATGTCCATGCGGTACGGCCGCCGACGGACGAAGACGACAGGGATGCCGAGTGGCGTGAGCTGGACCCGGCGTGGGACAACCCGGAGACGCCCTGCCGTGGCGTGGAATACGCGGATTCCTATCCCGAGTCGGATTACACGGTGCTCTATTACTGGCGTTCGACCTATTGGAGACGCCTGAGCAGCTAGTACGCTTGCGCCGAGCTCCTGTCGCCGACTAATGCGGCGGCCGCAGATCCGTCGAAATCTGGATGGGTATCGCGGTCGATATCGATGTCGATCCGGATAATAGTGAAGACATCTCACACTCGTACTTGACGGATAGACTATGGGCCCATGTTGGCCGTTAGAACGTCATAACCTTGTCGCTGTCAATAACCCATTGTGCCAATGCAGCCATTGTAGACTTTGCTGCGCCATCAAAATAGGGATAGTTCTTGTAGATCCCGCATCTCGCCATACAGGTTCCGCAGACCTTGACAGGCACTCCCTTGGCAATGAGGTCTTTAAGCATTTTGGACAAGTCTTGATCGCAGCCTTCAGGTGGCCGGCAAACATCGCGAGCCATATCCACCGCGTCGTTCATCAGGAACAGTCTGACTTCCAGTCCCGATTCTAGCAACTTGTCCGCCAGACGTAGGCCGTTCCAAGTCACATCGGTATTGTCGTAAGGCTCGCGGTTGAAGATCATCAGCACTTTCATATCTACGCCCTTTGGTAATGGGCCTAAGGCGATTTCTGTCAACAAACATACCGCCTGGCTTGTCTTGTCGCCCGCCTTCTGCGTCGCGGCAGTGGGCACAGAACTCGACTATGCGCCCGCTGCCGCTCCTTGAAGGCGAGCGAAAATCCTGCGCCATTCGGTATGTTTATTTCCGGCAATCGCCTAACGGCTATCCGTTAGCGTGCCGCGCCGCCTCCTAATGAGGCGCCCAAAATAAGTCAAACGTTCTGCGGATCGGAAAGGCGGCCATCGCCAAGATAATTCCATTCATCCACTACTGCATCCTGGGTAATGAAGCGGTCCTTTCCAACTCGCGGATACCGGTGCAAATTGCTGCGGCAACATGCGATTGTCCAGTCGGACGTTGGCGTGAGCGGTGCCCGCCGCGATGAAATTTGCGCCCGGCGGGCGGGTGTTGTCAATGGTCGGAGCATGGGAATTGCCGGTCCGGGGCGTGGTTGCGGGCGCGCGCTTGCTGTCGCAGTTGCGACGATGCGGTCCTGGGCGGCCGCAATCCTGGCCGCTCCGGGCGGCCCGCTGCTTCGATGACCGAGACGGGCTCGCCGACCCCGGCTGGCCGCGAGAGGCCTTGGCGCCCGAGGGCTACCGCTGCGGGCCTAGCTGCTGTGACCGGCCCTGTGCACCTGCCGCTGGCGAAGGAACAGAGCGAGCGGGTGTCGCAGGCGCTGAGCTTGTTGGCCTAGGCTAGGTCGAGCTAGCCCCTCCCTGCCGGCATGGTGGCGGATCCCGCCCACTACCGCTCGTCGGGTTACCGCGCCATCACCCACCCTAAGCCGTACGCGCTCGCGTCGCCGAACCCACTATACTTCCCGGTCGGCAGCGATGACGACAGAGTTGTGGCATTCAGCAGGATCCGCGAAGCACGGACCTTGGCCGTGCGGCGCAATCTGCGCGAGCTCGGCGAGTTGCTGAACGCGATCCAGTATCGGGGAGAGTCCATCCTGTTTTCGCCGGCTGTGGGTGACCCTAACGCAAGGCGCCGTAGTGGCACTGGGAGATGGGAATACGAAGCCTTTGAAAGCAGGCAGCACGGATAGGTATAGGGGACGGGAATAGGGGCGCTGGATGATGTGCAGCGGCAGGCCGTGGATGTCGATACCTGTACGGATGGGCACGCGGGAAGCTAATAGAGCACGCGGGAAGCTAATAGAGATTGAGCCTAGCTCCCAGTCCTTGGCCCCTTGTCTGCGGTCGTCGCCGATGCCAGGTTCCACCAGAGGCCGCGGCGGTGCTGCGCGCTGGCGTCAGGAAGACCTCCCGCGGGCCGCGCGCGCCCTAGACTGGGTGCGGACCGACTCGCCACGACCAGCTGAGGAGACGAGCTCGATGCACCTGACCGGCACCCCAGGCATCCTCCAGTCCACCGCCGGCTATTTGCTCGCGCGCCTGAAGTGCAGATTGTTCAAGGGCTTCTTGCCGGCCCCGCCGGCCGCCCCAGATTACGGCGGCGTCTACCGCTCCCCGCAGTACCGGATGCTCACCGCCGGTGACTGCGACCAGGGCAGCTATATCGAGACCTATGTGCCCGACAACCCGTGGCTCGCCGACGATGGCAGCGTGCGCGCCATCGTCTTCCTGCACGGGTTTGCACTCGGCGCCTCGCAGATCTACCGCGCCCACCTGCTGCACCTGGTGCGCCAGGGCATCTACTGCTTCTATCCCAATTACCAGACCGGCTTCTGCAGCTTCCCGAGCACGCCGTGGAGAACCTTCGGCGAGCTTGCCCGGGAGGTCATAGGCGACGGCCTGATCGACAGCCAGCTCAAGTGGCTGCGCAATGCCCTGGCGTCGGTCTCGGGCGCCTACGAGAGGACCGGCCTCGGCGCCCAGACCCAGGTGCAGACGACCCTGTACGGACACTCCCTGGGCGGGCTGTTTGCGCTGAGCTGGCCCTACTACGTGGGGCAGGACGGATTGCCGTCTTGGCTCCTGCCGCGGCAGGTAGTCGCGGCGGACCCGATCCCGAGCACCGCTATCAGCTCGGTCCCGGGTCCGCTCGGCAAGCTGCTGCGCCGGCTGACCGACGACGTGGACATCCGCAAGACGGGCAGGGGTCTGACGGTGCCGGTGGCCATCCTGCACGGCGCCGCGGACTGGGTGGTACCCAAGGCCGAGTGGCGCGAGCCGTTTCGCTGCATCGCAAGCGAGCACAAGGCGATGTACCTGTCCTTCACCGACACTCATGGCTGTCCCGGCCATTTCGCCAATCACGAGCAGGCCACCAACGACACCGGCTTTTTCCCGCCGCTGTTGGCCCTGTTGATGCTCGATGGGGTCGGCACCCTGGACGACCTCGACTGGCGCTATGTCTGGTATGCCCTGGATCAAGCTGTAGCTGGTGGTGCGCCATTGGACCGGCTCGACTTCGATCTCGGGCACTGGTCCGACGGCCGGCCGGTGCGACCTGTGCGGGTGTATTTGCGGGGGTCGAGATGGTGAGCCACGCCCGGGCCAACCGGCGCGCATGGCATTGCCGAATCTCGGCCAGCCTCAGGCGCCATGGCCGCTGCGTCTGCCGCTTGGCCACCCCAGAGACCGAGGCCTTGCTCTCCGCCGGCCCGAGCGGCGACCCGAGCGCGGTGCTGGCGGTCGCCGAAGGCAAGCGAGACGCAAAGGGATGCGGACCTTCCGATTGATTGCCGCGCTGTGCTCCAACTCGTCAAGGGGGTTACGAAGATGAACGACACCCAGGCGCCCGCAGAGGCGCCGGCGAAGTCCCACACCATTGCCGGACAAGTGCTGCGCATCCTGCTGGCGCTGGTCATCGGCGCGGTGCTCGCGATCGGCAGTTACCTGTATTGGGCCTATGAGGCGAGCCACCCGAGCACGCAGGACGCCTACCTCCGGGCACACTACGTCTGGATTGCGCCCCGGGTTTCCGGGCAGGTAATCAAGATCAAGGTGCAGGATAATCAGCCGGTCAAGGCCGGCGATGTGCTGGTCGAGGTCGATCCGCGCCCCTTCGCGGCGGAGCTTACCAAGGCGCAGAGCAAGCTCAAGCTGGTTCGGCAGTCCATCGTGGTGCAGAGGGCGACGGTGGAAGCGGCCGAGGCCAGGGTCAAGGAGCAGCAGGCCAGGCTGGATGCGGCGCGGGCCGAGTCTGAGCGCGTCGCCAAGCTGGTCAGGCGCGGCGACGAGCCGGAGATCCGCGGTATCCAGTTGGAGGACCAGTCCACCGCGGCGGCATCCGCGCTGGAGGATCAGATCGCCGAGCTGGATGTTGCCAAGAGTCAGCTTGGGCCCGAGGCGATTCAGCAGGCGCGCGTCGACCAGGCCCAAGCCGCGGCTGACCTGGCGCAGCTCAACCTGGACTGGACCAAGATCCGCGCCCCTGCGGACGGCTGGGTGACCCGGGTCAACCTCCGGGTCGGCGACGTGGTCACCCTGGGCCAGAACCTGTTCCCGCTGGTGGAATCCGACTACTGGTGGGTACAAGCCAACTACAAGGAGACGCAGCTCGAGGGCATCGAGCCCGGCATGCCGGCCCGGATCACCATCGATATCTACGGCAATCGCCCGTTCAGCGGTACGGTGGAGACCATTGCACCGGCCAGCGCGGCGTCATTCACGCTGTTGCCGCCGGAGAACACGACCGGGAACTGGGTCAAGGTCACACAGCGTATCCCGGTGCGCATCCGCATGGAGCCGATGGATCCGGATTGGCCCTACCGATTGGGCGCCAGCGTGACCGCGACCGTCGATCTGCCGCGGAACGACCCGAGCGGAACCGCTGGCGACAGGCCCACAGGGACCGCAACCCCGGGATCCGCTGCCGAAGCGGCTCCGCCGCCGGCCGACACCGGCGCCGCTGTCTCGAAGCCGGGCCCGCCCGCGGACACGGCTCGCACGGACGCTCGATAATGGGCACAGATCGGACCTCGCCCCCCTCGAGGCGCGGCGCGCCGCCGGGCCCGGCCCAGCCCGCACACCCGCAGCCGCTGCCGCCCAGCGAGCGGCGCAACATGATCATGCTCACGTCGCTGATGATCGCGGTCATGGCATCGGTGGACATGACCATAGTGTCGGTGGCGCTGCCATACATGGCCGGGAACCTGAACGCGAGTCCGGAGGAGATCACCTGGGTGGTGACCATGTTCACCTGTGGTCAGGCGCTGATCGTCGGGGTGACCGGTCATCTGTCGCGGATGCTCGGACGCAAGCGGCTCGCGATCATCGTCGTGATCGGATTCGTGCTCAGCTCCATGGCTTGCGGCCTGGCGCAGAGCATGACCCAGATCGTCATTTTTCGATTCTTGCAGGGGATCTTCAGCGGACCGCTGATTCCGCTCTCGCAATCCATGCTGGTGGATGCATTCCCGGCCAAGGACCGCAGCAAGGCCCTGTCGATCTGGAGCATGGGCGTGCTCGGCGGTCCCGCGCTCGGACCCATGATCGGGGGTTGGCTCGCCCAGAACCTGGACTGGCGCTGGAACTTCTATGTCAACCTGCCCATCGGCATCGTCGCGCTCTTCTTGATCGTCTTCTTCGTTCGTGGCGTCGCGCCGCAACGGGTCCGTACCGACCTGGTCGGGCTGGTGCTGCTCGCCACCTGGGTCATCAGCCTGCAGATCATGCTCGACCAGGGGGACGATCTGGATTGGTTCGCGTCCGTCGACATCTGGTTCATGGCCGTCACGGCCGCGACCTGCTTCATCGCCTTCCTCTGGCGCGGCATCTACATGGGCGACGCGAACATCATGCGGCTGCGGCTGTTCCGCGACACCAATTTCGTCGCCTGCTCCATCCTGATCGCCGTCGTCGGCAGCATCTTTTTGGGGATCCTGATCGTCACGCCCCAATTGACCATCGACTACTACCGGTGGGAGGTCGTCACCTCCGGACTGGTCGTGGGGGGCGCTGGCCTCGCCGGCATCTTCGCCAGCCTGATCAGCGGGCGCATCGTCGGCCTGGTGGGGATCCGCGTCATGCTGCTGTTGGCGGCGTTGTTGATTGCCTTGGGCTGGCTCGATTTCAGCAGCCTCAATCCCTATGCGGGGCCCATGGATGTGTTGCGCGCCGTCGGCTTGGTGATGTTCGGCAACATGCTGATCTTCCCACTGCTCGCGGCCCAGTCCTTCGCCAACATTCCGGCGAGCGATCGGGACGAGGCGGCGGGCGCCTTCAATTTCGTCAAGACCCTCGGCTTCTCCTTCGGCGTGACCTTCGTCAGCGTCATGATCTACCGCGGCACCCAGGCCAACTGGAATCGCTACAACGGCGATCTCTCTTGGGCCAGTCCGGGCTTCGACTACTACGCATCCGTGCAGGGGTTCGTGCACGAGGTGCCGGCCGCGATCGCGACCGAGCTGAGCCTGACCTTGGCGAAACAGTCCGGCATCCTGGCCATCACGCAGCTCGGCGAGGTTCTGGCGGTGCTCGCGCTGTGCACGATACCGATGGCGCTGCTGCTGAAGGCCAAGTAGGCTCGAGCCTGTGGGTCTCGGGCCAATGCCAAGGCCACCTCCGGCAATCGCCTAAGGACAAGCACTCGCATTGCAGCTTGGTCACCTTGGCGCTGGTGCTCGATGCCAGTGGCTGTCACCCATCGCGCTATTGGGCGCAGCGAGGTCTTCGCCGCTCATGCCGTGGCGGTGTGGACCCTGGCCGAGATGCTGCATGCCCTGGCGCCGGAGTGGCGCGAGCAGAAGTAACAGGGCATTGCCGAGCCCTGCGCGCAACGCCTCGAAGGGGCGCTGCACAAGCCAGCCCGACTGGGCTCTGGCTCAAGACGCCCCCGTCGAGCCCCAGTCGGATGCCGCAGCCGCGTCCAGTCTGCCCCCGGCGACGTCCACCCGCCACAGCAGCGCGGCGCCGAACAGGAACAGCAACAAGACCGGCAGTAGCGACAGCCGCGGGTCACCGGCCAGCACCGCCGTGGTACCCACCAGAAAGGGTCCCAGCACCGCCGCGAACTTGCCGACCATGTTGTAGAAGCCGAACAGCTCCGCGGTCTGCCCGGCTGGGATCAGCCCCGCGAACAACGCCCGACTCAACGCCTGGATTCCGCCCTGCACCAGACCGATGCTGGCGGCCAGCGCGTAGAAGTGCTCGACGCGGGTCATCTGCGTCGCTGCCAGCACCACCAGCGCGTAGACGCCGATGGCCGCGAGGATGGCCGCCTTCGGACCGAAGTGCGCGCCGAGCCGCCCGAACACCAGCGCCGCCGGGAAGCCCACGAACTGGGTGATCAGCAACGCCACCATCAGGCTGGACGATGCGAAGCCCAGGTCCAGGCCGTACTTGACCGCCATGAAGATGATGGTGTCCACGCCATCGATGTAGAACCAGTACGCCAGCAGGAACAGGAAGGTATTGGGCAGCCGCCGGATCTGCCGGAAGGTGCCCGCAAGCTCGCGAAAGGCGCCGCGCACCGCAGCTCCCAGCGAGCCCCGCCCCTGGCCCTGGCTCTCCGGCACGAGCAGCGTCAGCGGCAGCGCGAATATTGCCCACCAGAGCGCGACGCCGAGGAAGGCCGTCCGCACGGCCGCGGCCTCGTCCGCGAAGCCGAAGGTCGCGGGCGCGAGCACCATGACCACATTGACGGCAAAGAGCAGACCGCCGCCGAGGTAGCCCAGCGCATAGGCCAGCGACGAGGCGCGCTCGTAGTCCCCCGGCGCGGCAATGTCGGTGATCAGCGCGTCGTTGAAGATGTTGCTGCCGAAGAAGCCCAGCAGGCCGGCGAGATAGAGCAGCAGGGCAGCCTGCCAGTGGCCCGCGGCGAGCCAGTAGAGCGCCGCGGTGGCCAGCACGCCCACCAGGGTGAAGCCGAGCAGGAAGCGCTTCTTGGCGCCAAGCTGGTCGGCCAGCGCCCCAAGCACAGGTGCGGAGAGCACGAGGAGCAGGCTCGCGGCACTGGAGGTGTAACCGAGCCACTGGGTGCTCTCCGCGTCGGTGAGGTTCTTTGCCCAGAACTGGGCGAAGAACACGGGGAAAAAGCCCGCGATGACGACCGTCGCAAAGGCGGAGTTGGCCCAGTCATAGAGGGCCCAGGCGAGGGTCGGTCGGGATGGCATGCCTGTGGGATCGCCCGGACGGACGCGGGCAGCAACATCATCCGCGGATCGCCGGCGTATCCGGTGACGGCCGGTCCGAGAACCTGAGCCCGAGCGAGTCGGCCGCCGCAGCACTGATCACAACCCGTCTGGCATGTCCCGGCGGACAGGCTCGAGCCGCCCTAGCCACGACGCCTTTCGGGTCCTGCAAAGCAGGCGCGGACCAGCAGCGGCGGGGCAGCTTGCACGCGGCCCCCGCGCAGCTGTGAGCGGCGCATTGCCATCACTGCACCTCCCCGCCGGCGATCATGACCATCCGCACCAGCTCGGCCAGGGAGCTCGCGCGCATCTTGTCCATGACCCGGGCGCGGTGCACCTCGACCGTCTTGGCGCTGACGCCGAGCGCCGCGGCGATTTCCTTGTTGGACTTGCCGTCGGTGACCATGGTCATGACCTGGTGCTCGCGCGGCGTCAGCTCGGCCATGCGCGCGGCGATGTCGGCGCGCTGGGCGCGCAGGGCGCGCTGCTTCTCGTCGTGCTGGAGTGCGTTGCGTATGCTGACGATGAGCGCCTCGTCGTCGAAGGGCTTCTCGATGAAGTCCACGGCACCGTTCTTCATCGCCTTGACGGCCATGGACACGTCCCCGTGGCCCGTGATGATGATCAGGGGGATGCGGTGCTCTCGCCGTGCCAGGTAGGCCTGCAGCTCCAGCCCGCTCATGCCGGGCATGCGCACGTCAAGCAGCAGACAGCCGGCTCGGCCCGGGTAGTAGGCGTCCAAGAAGTCATGCGCGGATGCGTAGGTCTCGACGCGCATGCCCATGGACTCGATGAGCCATTGCAGCGAGCTGCGCATGGCCTGGTCGTCGTCGACGACGAAGACGGTCTCCTCGCGGCTCATCGGCCCGCCCCTGCCGCCAGCGGCGGCTCGACCTCGGCCGGCTCGGCCTGGTCTTCAGACGGCGCCTCGGCACCGGCGCAGCGCGCCGCTGCCGCCAGTGGCAGGTGCAGGTGGAAGACCGTCCCCCGACCCGGCTCCGAGTCGGCCCGGATCATGCCGTCGTGGTCATCGATGATGGTCTGACTGATCGCGAGCCCCATGCCCATCCCGGTCTCCTTCGTGGTGTAGAACGGATCGAACAGGTGCGCCATGCGCTCCGGCGGTATACCGGGGCCGTTGTCGGCGACGCCGACGATCGCCTCGCCGTCACGCACCCGGGTGAAGATGGCCAGATGGCGATCCGCGGGGGGCCGATCCTCCAGGGCATCGAGCGCATTGCGCACCAGATTCAACAGGACCTGCTCGATCTGCACTAGGTCGGCACTCACAGGGATCTCGCCCGCGGTGAGGTCGAGCTCAATGCGCAGATCCAGCTTGCCGGTCTCGAACTCCAGGAAGCCGCACACCTCCCGCACCAGATAATTGAGGTCTACGATGCTGCGGATGGGCGCCTGCTTGCCCACCAGCGCTCTCAGCCGGCGAATGATCTCGCCGGCGCGCTGCGCCTGGGCAGAGATCTGCCGCATGGCTTCTACCAGCGGCGGCGTGTCGAGCATGCCGCCCCGCAGCCGCCGGCTGGCGCCCTTGGCATAGTTGACAATGGCCCCCAGCGGCTGGTTCAGCTCATGCGCCATGCCGGTGGCAACCTCCCCCATGGTGCTGAGGCGGCACACATGCACCAGCTCGGACTGGTGCTGGCGCGACTCCAGCTCCGCGCGGCGCATCGCGGTGATGTCGCGGGCATAGATGTTCACATAGTCGAGGTCCGTGATGGGCACCAGGAGCAGGGAATAGATCTGCTCGCTCTGGTCTTCCTCGCGCTCGTGGTTCCGGCCCTCGGCCAGCGCCGCCTGCACCTCCTCGATCCACGCCGCCGGCAGGAGCTGTCCCGGACCGCTCGCCCAGGCGTCCGTGAGGGGCTGGCTGGCCGGGTTCGCGTAGACGATGAGCCCCTCGGCATTGACCCGCAGGATCGGGTTCGGGCTCTCGCTGGCGAAGCGCGCCAGGCCCTTGATCTCGCGCTCGGCCGCCTTGCGCTGGGTGGCGTCGTGGATATACAGCGTGTACACACGCTCGTCGTCGATGTCGATAGGGACGATGGACATCTCCACGGGAAAGCGCAGGCCGTCCGCGCGTCGTGCACGCAGCTCGCCGCGCGCGTGCGGACGGTGGTCATGGTGGCGCCGCGAGCGCACCAGCATGCTGACGAAGGCCGCGTGGTCCTCCGGGTCCAGGAAGCGCCGCGCGAAGTCGCCGCCGGCGGCATCCTCCGGCACAAGGCCGAGCATGGCCTCGGCCATGGGGTTGTAATCGATGATGCGCCCGCCGCGGTTCAGTGTCACGATGGCGTCCAGGGAAGCCTCCATGATGGCCGCCTTCAGCGCCTCGGTCTCACGCATCTCGTGGGCATGTCGGCGGCTCATCTCCTCGCGCGCCTTGATGACCAGATTGGTGAATTGCTGGATCCAGTCCTCCAACAGGAGCAGCTGGTTGCCGCCGCGCTTGAAATTCGGCTGCTCGATGTCGAGCGCCCGCTCCGAGAAGCGCGTCATGCGCGCCAGCACCCGGTTCAGCCGAGCGGAGACCAGGTAAATCAGCAGCGTGAACACGACAATGAACGCGAGCGCCGCGATGAGCCGCTGCCGGCGCTCGAAGCCCACCACACGCTCGGCCATCCTTTCGACGCTCGAATGCGGGATGAAGGTCGCAAATAGCATGTTCCAGTTGGAGCCCTCATACTCCGGCAGCGACGAGGAGGTGACGACGAACTCGGCGTCCCACTGGTCCAGCGGCGTGCCCGGAAGGAGCTCCCCGGGCTCGTCGGTGACGAGGATGCGCTGCTCGTCGGCGTCTACCAGGGCGACGGCCGAGTTGTCCGCCGACACACTGCCCTCCGAGGCGGCGAGGAAGGCGGCATCGATGGGGACCACCACCACCAAGTGGCCCATGCCGTAGCCACCGGCGTCCTCGACCGGGTCGCTCACCACCAGATAGGGTTGATCCTCGACGCGGGCCAACACCGTGCGGACCTCATCCCCGCTGCCGATCCAATTCAGGCTGTCGGCGAGCATCTCTGCCGGCACCGGGCTGTCGCCGGCTTGGTAGATCTCGCGCACCTGCCCGCGGGTGTCCATCAGGAGCACATGGCTCGGGGTCAACAGCGCATTGCGGCCGAAAAAGTCGGGTAGCCAGAAGGGCCGAAACCTCTCGTAGACCACGGGCTCGACATTGTCCTCCGGAAACCAGAACAGCGGCTCCAGGTATTGCGCGAGCCGGCGATGGTTGGCGAGCAGCCGCGCCGTGGCGGCGTAGTTGGCCATATACTGATCGAAGCGCAGCAGGCTCTCTCGCGAGCGCAGGTCCAACCTTGCCGAGAGCTCTTTATTGACGATCTTCTCCACCGCCCGGCTCTGCACCTGATCCAGCACGCCCCAGACGGCGAGCCCTGCAACGAGGCCGATCAGGATCGCGATCAGCGGCATCGGCAAGTGCCGGAACAGCCGATATATTGCCGGTTTGACGGAGATTCTGGGAGGTTTCACGATGGCCGATCCGGAGCCCGGTCGGCCCCTAGTCTAGCCGATGCCAACCGCAGGCACAGACGGGCGCCGCCACGGCAAAGCCCGCAGCGCCATCCTGGTGCAAGGAAGCCAAGGTGCCAGGAGACCAGGGTGCGAGGAGACCAAGGCCGAGCCGGCTGGAAGTCGGCGCCATGGAACCGCAGGTTCCGCAGTGGCGAGGCCATCCACAATGAGACCAATGAGACTGGTTCAACGAGACTGATTGTCCGCACACTTGGCACCATGGCCCATCGCTCAACCCAACCCCCAACCGGCGGTGCCGCGACGCCCAGGGTCGCCGGCGGCCGCGACCTCACAGGCGCCCGGGCCCCGGGCCTGGCCCGGCGGATCGCCACCATGCTCTACGATCTGCTGCTGCTGTTCGGCGTGCTGGTCGTGGGCGCCGCGGTGTACCAGATCGGCTTTGCGCTGATCACCGGCGCCGCGGACATCAGCGGCCCCGCCAGGCTTCCGTTCCAGCTCTATCTGCTGGTGCTGATCGCCGGCTACTACCTCTACTTCTGGACCGGCGGCCGGGAGACCCTCGGCATGCGCGCCTGGCGCACCCGGCTGTTGCGCGCGGACGGCAGAGAGCTCGGCGCCGCCGACGCCCTGCGCCGCCTCGCACTCGCCGCACTGACCCTGCTGCCCGCCGGCGCCGGGCTGCTCTGGGTGCTGTTCGACCGCGAAGGTCTCGCCTGGTACGACCGCCTGTCGCGCACCCGGCCGGTGCTGAGGGTCAAGCCCGAGCGCAAGCGCGGCTGAGGCGATTTCTGTCAACACACATACCGCCTGGCTTGTCTTCTCGCCCGCCTGCTTTGTCGCGGCAACGCGCACATGGAACGACTATGCACGCGCTGCCGCGTCGCGAAGGCGGACGAGAATCCTGCGCCATTCGTTATGTTTGTTTCCGGCAATCGCCTGAGCTCGGCGCCTTCGCGTGGGGGCCCGTGGCGGCGGTCCCCGACCCGAGGCCCGCCAGCCCGGTACCTCCAGTTCCCGCCACCTTCCGGAGCCCAACGCAGATGGATTACCGTATTGTCCCGGTGACCCCCTTCCAGCAGAACTGCACACTGCTACGCTGCCCCGAGACGCGCGCCACCGCGATCGTCGACCCGGGCGGCGAGTCCGAGCGCATCATCGCGGCACTGAACGAGCTGGACGCCGATCCGGCCATGATCCTGCTCACGCACGGCCATCTCGACCACGTCGGCGCCGCCCCGGAGCTGGCGCGTCGGCTCGGACTGCCCATCATCGGCCCGCACCCGGACGACGCCTTCTGGCTCGACGCCCTGCCGCAGCAGGCCCAGCTGTTCGGCTTGCCACCGCAGGCCCCGTTCCGGCCGCAGCGCTGGCTGAGCGATGATGAGACCATTGCCCTCGGCCAGCGGCGGCTCGAGGTCCTGCATTGTCCCGGTCACACGCCCGGCCATGTGGTGCTATTCGATGCCGAGGCTCGACTCGCGCAGGTGGGCGACGTATTGTTCGCAGGCGCGATCGGTCGCACCGACTTCCCGCGCGGCAACCACGCGGATCTGATCCGTGCCATCCGCGAGCGCCTGTTCCCGCTCGGCGACGACGTGCGCTTCATCCCGGGTCACGGACCCATGAGCACCCTCGGCGAGGAGCGTCACACCAACCCCTTCGTGGGCATCCCGGCCTGAGACGCGGCACCCGAGGGCGGCACCCGGGCGGGTGGATTACCCGGCTGGGCGGATCATGCGGCTGGGCGGATCACGCATAGGCCCGTCTACGGCGGCGTGCGTGCGATTCCCGTTGCGTCCATACTGGAGCAAAGTCCCAGCCGAGAATCCCGATGCCCAAGAGCGACTGGCGCCCCCAGAGCGCGCCGGTGCCGAGCCAGCCCTGGCTGGTGCCGCCGGAGGCAGCCAGCGATCCCGATGACGAGCCCAGGCGCTCGACACGGGCCCGAACCTCGGATCGACCGGCCGCTGGTAGGCCGCGCAAGCATTTCGTCGCGCCCCATCCGTACACGCAAAGCGAGCGCGACGCCATCGCCCAGGCGCTCGCCGACAGCAGACTCGGCGACGCCACCGCCCGCGACATCTTCATCGGCGCCATCGCCTACCATCTCGCCGTGCTCAAGGCGGCGCCGGCGGAGCGCGCCGCACCCGAGCCGCAGGGGGCGGGGCGGCCAGCTGCAGCCCGGGCCAGGAGCCAAGGCGAGGCCGAGTCCGCGGCGCAGCCGCTGCCCGAGCTGCCGGCGCCGACGCGCCTCGGCGCCAACCTGGCCGACCAGGCGCAGGCGCTGGCAGGGGCGCTTGACAAGCTCACCGAGCCGGAGCGCGCCGCCTTGCTGTCCGCCCTCGCCGCATCCGACCCCTTCCGGCGGGCCTATGGGCCTGGCTACCTCGCGGCCCTGCAGGCCGAGCTCATGCGCATCGCCGATGCAGCCGCCGCCATCACCGGCACGCAGGCGGAGGACGCCGTGATGGCCGTGCCACCAGGGCGCCGGCCGCAACGGGATCCGGCAGGGCAGAAGCCGTCGCCAATCCAGGGCAAACAGGACCTTGGCGCCACTGACTTTGCCGCCACTGATGAGCAGGTCGCACTCGCGTTTCTCCGCCATGCCGCGTCCGTCTACGAGCAGTGCTTTGAGGCTCGGCCCGACCCGGCGCCGGAGGCCCCCTTCGCCCGGGTGCTGAGCGCCATCGCCGCGGCCACGGGTATCGCCATCCCCACCGGAACCGCCCTGCTGCGGCGCGCCTTGGAGCAAGGCTGACGGCGTGCGCCCCGGCAGTGACCCGAGCCGCCGGTACCCATCCCGAGACCGGCAGGTCCGCTAGAATTCGGAGTTTAGCGTCGCAGCCCGCCCGCAGATGTTCTTCAAGCAACTCCTGGAGAAGACCCGCAACCGCCGCCAGCAAGATCGGGCGGCGCTCGTCGACATTGTCCGCGGTGCGCCGGACGTCGCGGCGCGTCGCGACGCTTGCCGCGCCTTGGTGCAGCTAGACGTGCTCCAGGCCGTCGCCAGCGACGACAGCGACCCCGGCGTCCGCGACCTCGCCGGCGCCCGCTTCCGCAAGCTGCTCTGCGGTCTGGACGCGCAGGCGCCGCCGCTCGCCGAGCGCAGCGCCTTGCTGCAAGGCCTCGCCGACGCGGCGCTGTTGGCGCACGTGGCCCAGCAAGGGGCGGAGCCGGAGCTGCGCCGCGCCGCCATCGACCGGATCGAGGACCCCTTGCGGCTCGCGGCCTGTGCGCTGGATGACCCGCTCGCCGCCAACCGCCAGGCAGCCGCCGAGCGCATCCACGACCGGGCCGCTCTGGAACTGGTGCAGAAGCGCATCGGCAAGCGCGACAAGGCCGTCTACCGCCTGGTCAAGGAGCGCCTTCGGGCCATCATCGAGGCCGATGAGCGCCCGCGGCGGCTGCGCGCCGAGGCGGATGCCCTGTGCGACAAGCTCGCTCGTCTGGGGCGCTACAACAACTGGACCCAAGACCTGGCACTGCTCCAGCACCTCGACCGCGCATGGGAGCAGATCGAAGCCGAGCTCGGCGCCGGTCTGGACGCGGCACGCCGAGAGCGCCGCGAGCGACTCTGTGCGGACTTTCGCGCAGGCTACGACGCCTACGCCGCCGAGCACGCGGCACAGCTGGCCGCCGAGCGCGCCCTAGCCGCCGCCGCGAAGCGGCGCGACGAGCTGATCCAGGTGCTACGCGAATGCGCTGGCATCGATGCCAGCGAAGACCTGGCCGAGCGGCTCCATGACATCGAGCGCGCCTGGCAGGCCGCCAACCCGGGCATGTCTAGCGCCGAGCAGCGCCGCGCCTACCGAGAAGCCCTGGCTGCGGCGCAGGCCCGGCGCGCGCGACTCGACGCCGATCGGCGCCAGCGCGATGCGGCGGACAAGCTCCGCCGGGACGCCGAGCAGGTGCTGGTGGCCGGCGGGCTGGAGCAACGCCGCGTGCAGGCCTGCACACAGCGGCTGGAGGCCCTTGCGGCCGCGGGTGCCGTCCCGGAGGCGACGAGCGCCGCGGTGGCCAAGCTGAGCGCGCGCTTCAAGAAGCACCGCGATCAGATCCGGCGCAAGCTCGCCACGCTTGAGGAGCGGCTCAGGGAGCTGGACTGCCACCTGGCCGAGGGCCGGCTGAAGCAGGCGGAGCCCCTGTACCAGAGCATCCGCGCGACCCTGGATCAGGCGCATGGGGCCGGACTGCCCGCTGCCGACACCGGTGATGCCGAAGCCCACCTGAAGCGGCTCGCGCCGCAGCTCAAGGAGCTGCGAGGCTGGCGGCGCTGGGGCGCCGACACCCGTCGCCAGGAGCTGTGTGAGGAGATCGAGCGCCTCGCCGCCGATACCGAGCACGCGTTGGAGCCGCTCTCCAACCGCCTCGCCGAGCTGACGGACGCCTGGCGCGCCCTGGACCGCGACGGCACACCGGCGGACGACGCCCTGTGGCAAGGCTTCCGCACGGCGGCCGACGCCATTCGCGAGCGCTGCAAGCCCTTCTACGACACCCGGGCCAAGATCCGCGCCGCCAACCGCGAGCAGCGCCGGGCCCTCTGCGAGCGGCTGGAGGCCTTCCTGGACCAGGTGGACTGGGAGCGCATGGACTGGAAGAAGGCCATGCGCGCCGCCCGCGAGATGCGCCAAGCCTGGGCGGCCTTGGAGCCCGAGCCCGAGGTCGGGGCGGACGAGCGCCGTGACCACCGGCAGCGCCCGCTGGAAGGGCGCTTCCGCAAGTCCCTGCGCCGCCTCGAAGAGGCGCTGGACGCCGAGCGCGCACGCAACCTGGCCGAGCGCCGCGGGCTGATTGAGAAAATGCGGAAGCTCGCGGATGAGCCCGATCTGCGCACAGCTATCGAATCCGCCAAGGCATTGCAACGCCAGTGGCGCCCGACGGTCACTGGCCGCAAGCGCGACGAGAACGCCCTGTGGCAGGAGCTTCGCGCGGCCGCGGACGCCGTCTTCCGGCGCCGCGATGCCAAGCAGCAGCAGCGCAATGCGGAGCTGGACGGCAACCTGGCCACGCGCATGGACATCTGCGACGCACTGTCCAAGGCCACCGGGCAGGCCAAGGATGCAGACGCGCTGCGGGCGTCGCTGCGTGAGCAGCAGCGCCACTGGCAGGACACCGATGCGCTGCAGGTGCCCAAGCCCAAGCTGCAAGGGCTTTGGCGGCGCTGGCAGGAAACCCTTGCCGACGCCGAGGCACGGCTGGAGGCACTCGCGGCCCAGACGCGCTGGGCGGAGATCGAGAGCCTGGAACGCCGTGCCGCCTGGTGCGACGACACCGCGCGCGCCTTGCTCGCGGCCGACCTTGGGGCCGACCTTGCGGCCGAGCAGAGCACGCCCGATGCGGACAGCCTTCGTGCGGACTGGACAGCGCTGCCGGTGATCGCCGATGCCGATCTGGCGGAACGCCTGTGCGAATCCGCCGAGATGATCCTCGCCGCTGCCGGCGATGACGCCGAGGCACGGGACCGGCTGCGATTGCGGATGGAACAGGCCGGGCAACGCCGTGCGGACCTGTGCCTGCGCCTGGAAATCGCCGCCGGCTTGAGCTCACCCCCAGAGCTCAGGAGTCAGCGCATGTCGCTGCAGGTCCGACGCCTGAAGGCCCGCATGGGGGACGGCGCCGAGCAAGCCGGCACCGAAGACGCCATCACGCTGCTGTCGGCCTGGTATGCGGAGGCCCCGGCCGCGACGACATCGGACTTGGAAGAGCGCTGTCGGCAGGTCAGGCGCGCCCTGCAACCCTAGGCATCAATACTTGACGGAGCAGCCATAGGGACGTGTTACCGCGTCGGCGACGGGCTTGCCGGCGGCGAGGTCGGCCATGGCGAGGCGCACATAGTTCTGGGCGCCCTCGATGTCGGCGAGCCTGGTGCTGGGCCGGTCGTCGATGCCGCCCATGTAGACCAGGGTGCCTTGCTCGTCGATGACGAACATGTGCGGCGTGGTGCGTGCGCCATAGGCCTTGCCGATGCTGCCCTCCGGGTCCAGCAGCACGGCCGTCGGCGCCGCGCCGCGGGACTCGGTCAGCTTGTCCGCCTGCTCGGGGCTCACATGGCCTTGCTTGCCGGGGGCCGAGGAGATGACCGACAGCCAGGTGTAGCCGGCGGCAATGGCGTCCTTCTGCAGCGCCTGCATATTGCCGGATTTGTAATGCTTCACGACGTAAGGGCAGTCGTGGTTGGTCCATTCCAGGATCACGCGCTTGCCCTCGAGATCGGCGAGCGCCCAGGTCTTGCCGGCCGTGTCGGTGCCGGTGAGGGCCGGCGCCGGCTTGCCTACCTCTGCCAGGGCATTGGCGGGCAAGGCATGCAGCAGGGTGGCAAGCGCGATGCCGGTAGTGATGACAGGGATAAGGAACATGTCGGGACCTCTCTTGGATCTGGAGTCGGGGTCGAGCTTGGACTCGAAATCGGGACCGGGACTGGGATCGGATTCGAAATCGGCATCGGGATAAGGCTCGGAAATGGCTCGCGTGGCGACGCCTGTGCGGCGGCGCAGGATCCTCAGGTGATTGCCGGAAACAAACATAACGAATGGCGCAGGATTTTCGCTCGCCTTCAAGGAGCGGCAGCGGGCGCATAGTCGTACTATGTGCCCGCTGCCGCGACGCAGAAGGCGGGCGAAAAGACAATCCAGGCGGTCTGTTTGTTGACAGAAATCGCCTAAGCACCCTTTGGTCGTCCATGCGTCAGACGCCAGATCGCCCGTCCGCCCGACACGAGGTCCGGCCTTCGGTGGTGCTCGTCCTGCTCCAACTCGCGTTGTGCTGGAGCCTGATGTCACCGCCGGCCATCGCGCTCGACTCGGACAGCGACCAGCCGATGTTCGTCGAAGCGGATGCGGCGGAGCTGGATGAGAAGCAATCCATCAGCCTCTACCTCGGCAACGTCGAGGTGCAGCAGGGCAGCATGCGCATCCTGGCCGACGAGGTCCTGGTGCACCACAAGCCCAACCGGCAGCCGCGTAAGATTATCGCCATCGGTAACCCGGTGCGCTACCGCCAGGTGCTGGACAACGACCCCGAAGAGGTCCGTGCCAGGGCGCAACGCATGGAGTACGAGGCAGACCGCGAAGAGATCACCCTCATCGACGACGCCGAGCTGCTGCAGGGCGAGGACCGCTTCGCGAGCGACCGCATCGTGTATAACCGCATCACCGACCGGCTCACGGCCGGCTCCAGCGCGCGCGGCCGCCAGCGGGTGAAGATCCGCATCGAGCCGCAGGAAGACGGCGACGGTAGTCGATGAAGACCCTCAGGGCCGAGCGGTTGGCGAAGAGCTACCGTGGCCGTCGGGTTGTGGACGACGTGACGCTCGGCGTGGACGCAGGCGACGTCGTCGGCCTGCTCGGGCCCAACGGCGCCGGCAAGACCACGAGCTTCTATATGATTGTCGGCTTGGTGCCGGCGGACGCCGGGCGCATCCTGCTCGACGGCGAGGACATTACCCTGCGGCCCATGCACGCCCGGGCGCGGCGCGGGCTAAGCTACCTGGCACAGGAGCCGTCGGTGTTCCGCAAGCTGACGGCGCGCGAGAATCTACTGGCGGTTCTGGAGGCCCGCGGTGACCTCGACCGTGCTCGGCGCCTGGCCCGCTGCGACCAACTGCTCGGCGAGCTTGGCATCGCCCACGTGGCCGATTCACTGGCGATGAGCCTCTCCGGGGGTGAGCGCCGGCGCCTCGAGATTGCCCGCGCACTGGCGGTGGAGCCCAAGGTCATGCTTCTCGACGAGCCCTTCGCCGGTGTGGATCCCATCGCTGTCGGCGACATCAAGTCCATCATCACTCACCTGCGCCGGCGCCGTATCGGCGTCCTGATCACCGACCACAACGTCCGCGAGACGCTGGACATCTGCGATCGTGCTTACATCATCAGCGAAGGGAGTGTCATCGCCGAGGGCACGCCCGACGCGCTGCTGGGTAACGCTCGCGTGCGCGCCGTCTATCTCGGTGAAGATTTCCGGTTGTAAGGCCTTTGGCAGCAGGTTGCCACCCTGGTCTGCCGATGTCCGAAGCTTCCTTGCAGGCCCTGACGGGCGTCATGGCGCTGTCACATTGCCGCTGGACGCGACCGCGAGGCTGCGCCAATATCGGCGCGTGCATTTCGGCTAGAATGCAAAGAGCATTCAATTCCCGTTCCACCCCGTGATCGGGTGCGATGAAACAGACCATCCAACTCCGCCTCGGCCAGCAGCTGACGATGACGCCACAGCTGCAGCAGGCGATCAAGCTGCTGCAGCTCTCCACCCTCGATCTCAAGCGCGAGATCCAGGAGGCCCTCGAATCCAACCTGATGCTAGAGTCGGTGGAGGAGGCTGAGGCTGAGGCCGAGGTGGCCATGTCCGAGCTGGACGCCGCCCGGGACAACGCCAGGCGCAGCCAGGACGCGCAGGCGGACAATGAAGTGCGCCCAGACCAGTCATCGATGCCGGAAGAGCTGCCCGTCGATAGCTCCTGGGGCGACACCTACGAAAGCTACGTCGCCACGATCGGCAGTGGTGGCGCCGGCGAGGATACCACCGAGCTCGATCCCTTCGCGCAACATTCCCGGCCGCAGACCCTGCACGATCATCTGGAATGGCAGTTGAATCTGTCCCGGCTGGCACCGCGCGATCGAGTGATCGCGGACGCGGTGCTTGACGCGATCGACGCCAACGGCTACCTGCGCGCCGAGATTGACGAGCTCTTGGAAGCCATGGCGGATCCGGATGACCCGGATGAGGAAGCGCTGGAGCGCGAAGAGGTGGAGGCGGTGCTGCACCGCATTCAGGCCTTGGATCCACCAGGTGTCGGCGCACGCTCCCTGAGCGAGTGCCTGCTGTTGCAGCTGCGCGCGCTGCCGGTCGAGGAGCCGCACCGGGACGCCGCCATCGCCATCTGCGAGCGTCACTTCAGCGCCTTGTCGCGCAACGATCTGGATGATCTGCGCCGCCATACCAAGCTGCCGCCGGACGCCCTGCGCGACGCGCTGGCGCTGATCCGCGCCATGCATCCTCGGCCGGGCTCGCTGGTGGCCGACCTCCGCCCGGCCTACGTGATTCCCGACGTCGTTGTCGCCAAGCGCAACGGCACCTGGACGGTCGAGCTGAATCCGGAAAGTACGCCTAGACTTAGGGTGAACCCGGGCTATCTGAAGCTGATTCGCCGGGCCGACGATGGCCCGGACAACACCTGCCTGAAGACGCATCTGCAGGAAGCCCGTTGGTTCATCAAGAGCTTGGCGAGCCGGAACGACACGGTGGTGCGGGTGGCGGCGAAGATAGTCGAGCTGCAGCAGAACTTCTTCGAGTATGGGGAGGAGGCCATGAAGCCACTCGTGCTACGCGACGTGGCGGATTCGCTCGAACTGCACGAGTCGACAGTGTCGCGGGTGACGACGCAGAAGTACATGCATACCCCGCGTGGGACCTTCGAGTTCAAGTACTTTTTCTCCAGCCATGTGAACACGGCCTCCGGCGGCGAATGCTCTTCCACGGCCATTCGCGCGTTCATCCGCAAGCTCGTGGCCGCCGAGACCCCGAGCAAGCCGCTGAGCGACAACAAGATCGCCGGCATCCTGACGGAGCAGGGCATCAACGTCGCCCGGCGCACCGTGGCCAAGTACCGAGAGGCGATGGGGATACCCCCGTCGAACGAGCGCAAGCGCCTGGCCTGAGCAGCCGCCGCCGCGCAACGAAGGCGCCTGCGATTGCCCCCTGGCGCCTGCCCACACCGGAGTGACGCTATGCAAATCAACCTGACCGGCCGTCATGTCGATATCACTGAGCCGCTGAAGGGCTACGTCGACAGCAAGTTCGACCGCCTGGCGCGCCATTTCGACGATGTGATCAACGCCCATGTCATCCTCAGTGTCGAGAAACTGCGGCAGAAGGCGGAAGCGACCATTCACGTCAACGGCGCCAACGTCTTCGCCGATGCGGTGCACGAAGATATGTACGCGGCCATCGACGGGTTGATCGACAAGCTTGACCGGCAGGTGATCAAGTACAAGGAGAAGCGCCAGAGCCATCGCGGTAACGGCGGCGCAAGGGCGGTCATCGAGCCGCCTCCCGACGAGGGGCAGCAACCCTGACAGGAGCACCATCACCGGCCATGGCGGGAGCACGCCGCGGGCGTGTGCGCACCGGAGCCAGGCGCCGCCTGCTCCGGTTTTTGCCGTTTTTCGACGCGTTCATCGGCGGCTCCGGGCTGGTGCCGGCGCGGGGCCGAGGTGCTGATCAGCAACAAACAGACAATGAACAATCATGGGGTTCTAGGGCCATGGTTCCTGCCGACCTGATCACGGAAGCAAGGGTGCTGAGCCGTTGTGAGGCGGCGAGCAAGAAGCGACTGCTGGAAACCCTGGCCGCGCTCCTCGCGGACGGCGACAGCACCCTGTCCAGCACCACGGTGTTCGACCGGCTGCTCGGGCGCGAGCGGCTCGGCAGCACGGGTTTGGGGCGGGGGATTGCATTGCCCCATGCGCGGGTGCGGGGCATCCAGGCGCCCATTGGGGCCTTTGTGCAGCTACAGGGGCCGGTTGCCTTCGATGCCATCGACGACAAGCCGGTGGACCTTGCCTTCGGCCTATTGGTGCCGGACGCCACCGACGAGCAGCACCTTCAGCTGCTCGCCACCCTCGCTGCGGCCTTCGACGACGCCGCGGTGCGTGATGCCCTGCGGGCGGCGCAGGATAGGGGCGAGCTGCTCGCGGTGTTCCGTGACCGTATCTTTGCCGCCGCATGAGCGGCCAGCGCCGAGGCCAGCCGCGCCATGAACCCCGTGCATTCGCTCCAGGGCCTGGTGGAGCACATCGGCCCGCGCCTCAAGCTGCGCTGGCTGACGCCGCCGCCTGCGCAGTGCTGTCCGCTGGTCAAGGAGGTCGGCGGGCAGACCTCTGCACAGAGCCTGGTGGGATCGCTCAACTGCATCCACCCGAACCGGCTGCAGGTATTGGGCCAGGCGGAGATGCTGCACTTGGCCGATCTCAGTGCGCCAGCCTACGATGAAACCATCGAGCGCCTATTCTCGGCCCGTCCCGCAGCGGTGATCTTCGCCTCGGACATCACCCCCGACCCGGTATTCTTCGACTATGCCGCGCGCACTGGCACACCGCTGCTCGGCTCTGCGGCTCGCGACGCAGAGATCGTAGACCGCCTGCAGTACTTCCTGACCCATGCGCTAGCGGAGCGCACCACGGTGCATGGCGTGCTCCTGGAGGTGCTGGGCCTAGGCGTGCTGCTGACGGGCGACCCGGGTGTCGGTAAGAGCGAGCTGGCGCTGGAGATGATCGCCCGCGGGCACCGGCTCATCGCCGATGACGCCCCGGAGTTTGCGCGCATCGCGCCTGAGGTGCTGGAGGGCAGTTGCCCGCCGCTGCTGCGGGACTTCCTAGAGGTGCGGGGCCTGGGCGTGCTCAATGTCCGTGCCATGTTCGGCGAGGGCGCCGTGCGCCAGCACGAGGCACTGAGCCTGATCGTACACATGCGCTGCTTCGACAACGAGGGTCTGGCGAGCATCGACCGGCTGCGCGGCAGCCTCTCCACACGCACCATCCTCGGCGTCGCGATACCCGAGATCACACTGCCGGTGGCGCCCGGACGCAATCTCGCGGTGCTACTGGAGACGGCCGTGCGCAACCAGATCCTCCGCACCCGGGGCTATGACGCGGGCGTGGACCTGGAAGATCGCCAGGCGCGGGCCATCGCAGGCGCCAGCCGCTGAACCTGGGGCGGCGCCCACTGCGCCAGGGTCACTGCGCCAGGGTCACTGCGGCCATCGACGAGACAGCAACAGCAGCCGGGGTAGCCCATGCACCTTCTCATCGTCAGTGGCCTGTCGGGAGCCGGCAAGAGCGTCGCATTGCGCACCTTGGAGGACATCGGCTATTACTGCATCGACAATCTGCCGCTGTTCCTGCTACGTGAGCTCGCGCTCGGCCTGCAGCGCACGCGGCTGGGGGTCGCCGGGGAGACGCGCAATGGCGCAGCCGTGGGCATCGACGCGCGCAACCAGCCGGAGTTTCTCGCCGATCTGCCGAGGCTCATCGAGGAACTGCGCAATCAGGGCATCGACTGCCGCGTCATCTTTCTGCACGCGGACACGCATACGCTCATTCGGCGCTTCAGCGAGACGCGGCGCAAGCATCCGCTCACCGGTGGAGAGTTGTCCCTCGCCGAGGCCATCGCGCAGGAATGTGATCTGATGGAGCCGCTTGGGAGAATCGCCGAGATCCGCCTCGACACCACCCACACCAACGTGCACGAGCTGCGCGATTTGGTTCGCGAGGGTCTCGCCGGGACGGTGCAGGCGTCGGTACTCTTGCAGTCCTTCGGCTTCAAGAACGGCGTGCCGGAGGCTGTGGACTTCCTCTTCGACGTACGTTGCCTGCCGAATCCGCACTGGCAGGAGGAATTGCGGCCACTCACCGGACGCGATGCCCCGGTCATCGCCTTCCTCGAGCGCTCGCCGGAAGTGGCGCAAATGAGCGCCGATCTACGGCAGTTCTTGGACCGCTGGATTCCGCGCTTCGAGACCGACGGGCGCAGCTACCTGACCATTGCCGTAGGCTGCACCGGGGGGCGACACCGGTCCGTTTACCTCGTGGATGCGCTCGCGCGGCATCTGGACGCCAAGGGCCATCGCGTGCTGCTGCGACATCGAGAGCTGCCGTGAGCGTCGGACTATTGCTCATCACCCACGCCGGCATCGGCGCAGAGCTGCTGGAAGCCGCAACCCGCATGCTCGGCAGCTGCCCCCTCCGAGCCAAGGCGCTGGCGGTGCAGAATGGCGATGATCCGGCACTGATGGGGTCGCGCGCGCGGGCCTGCATGCATGAGCTGGAGGCCGGCGACGGGGTGCTGGTCCTGACGGATCTGTTTGGCTCCACCCCGGCGAACATCGCGTCGGGCTTGCGCGACGCCGGTCATACACGAATTCTCAGTGGGGTCAATCTCCCAATGCTCGTGCGGGTCCTGAACTACCCGCAGCTGCCCCTGGATGCGCTGGTGGACAAGGCCCTGAGCGGTGCGCGGGACGGCGTGCTGCTATGTCCGGCCGTTGGCTGTGCGGTGGCGCCCGCGACCGCGAACGGGTCCCACCACTGATCTGACCCTTACATCCGTCACGCAAGACCACCGCCGGCCATGCTCAGCAAAGACGTCGACATCGTGAACCGGCTCGGCCTGCACGCACGTGCGGCTGCGAAGTTCGTCACCTGTGCCAGCGGATTCGCCAGCGATGTGCTGGTAGAGCGCAACGGCCGGCGGGTCAACGGCAAGAGCATCATGGGGATCATGACGCTCGCTGCGGCCTGCGGCACCAGCATTCACCTGGAGGTGCGTGGCGATGACGAGGAGGCCGCCATGGCGGCGCTGACGGAGCTCGTCGCCGATCGTTTCGGGGAAGGGGAATGACGCTAGCGCTGCACGGGGTTGGCATCGACGGCTCGCGGCCGGTGGCCATTGGCGAGGCATTCATGCTCAACCGCGAGCCCGTGCTGGCGCCGGCGCAGATTCCAGCCCACCAGGTGCCGGTGGAACTGGACCGGCTCGATGCGGCACTGGCCTGCGCGCGGCGTCACTTGGAGGAGGTGCGCGGGCAGATTCCTGTGGGCACACCCAAGCACATCGCGGAGTTCATCGACGCGCACCTGTTGATGATGACGGATTCGGCATTGGTGGACGCTGCGCGGGACCTGATCCGCGAGCGCTCCGTGAACGCGAGCTGGGCGCTACAGGCGCAGCGGGACACGCTGGTGGAGATCTTCGACCGCATGGAAGACGCCTATCTGCGCACCAGGCGCGACGACGTCGACCACGTAGTACGGCAGATCCAGTTGTTCCTGGATGCCGAAGCGCACACCGATGTCCTGGCGGATGCGGACGTGGCCGGGCGCGTCATCGTCGCCGAGGACCTGACGCCGGCCGATACCATCCTGTTGCGCAACCGGGGTGTGGCGGCGTTCATCGTGGAGCACGGCGGCCCCATGTCGCATACAGCCATCCTGGCTCGCAGCCTCGACATCCCGGCCGTGATGGGAGTGCACCGCGCCCTGCAGCGGCTGCGCGAGGGCGAGTTGCTGGTGGTGGATGCCGAGACGGGTACCGTGCTCACCGAGCTCGAGCCGGCCCTCCTCGAGCACTACCGCGCACGGCTCGCCAGCTTCGATGCCCACCGCCGCGATCTACGCCGGCTGGTGCGTGAGCCCTCCGTGAGCCGCGACGGCGTGCCCGTGGTGCTGCTCGCCAATCTGGAGCTGCCCGAGGACGTAACCGCTGCGCGCGATAATGGCGCAGCCGGCGTCGGGCTGTACCGCACCGAATTCCTGTACATGAACCGCGATACCCTGCCCGACGAGGATGAGCACCTCGCGACCTACCTTGGCATCATCCGCGGCCTAGATGGCATTCCGCTGACCATCCGCACGCTCGACCTCGGCGCGGACAAGCAGATCCCCGACACCGGCTTCCACCCGACGCGCAGCAATCCGGCGCTGGGCTTGCGCGCCATCCGGCTTTGCTTGCAGGAGCCGGCGCTGTTCCTGCCGCAGTTGCGGGCGATCCTGCGTGCATCGGCCCATGGCCCGGTGCGGCTCATGATCCCGATGATCTCCGGTATGGCGGAGGTCAACGCGGTGCTCGGGCTCATCGCCGAGGCGCGGCGGGACATGCGCCGCGAAGGAGTTGCGTTCGACCCGCTGATGCCCATCGGCGGCATGATCGAGGTGCCCGCCGCGGCGCTCATGGCCGGTGCGCTGGCGAGGCGGCTCGATTTCCTGTCGATCGGCACCAACGACTTGATCCAGTACACGCTCGCCATCGACCGCGTCGATGACACCGTGAGCTATCTCTTCGATCCGCTGCATCCTGCGGTGATCCGGCTCATCAAGCACGTCATCGACGCCGCTACCGCAATGCGCACCCCTGTCAGCATGTGCGGCGAAATGGCCGGCGATCCGCGCTATACGCCGCTGCTGCTCGGACTCGGCCTGCGCGAGCTCAGCATGCAGCCGGGCTCGCTGCTGGAGGTCAAGCACCGCATGCGCCGCTGCGACGTCGGCGCGCTGACCCGCACGCTTTCCGACCTCGTTGCACGGCTCGACGACATGCCCGCCAGGGCGCTACTCGACGCGCTGGAAGCCTGCCTCGACGATTAGGCGATGTCGAGGGATTCGGCGCTTAACTGAGCCCTCTGCTCAGGTCAGGGCGACCGCGTCTTCGGCTGCAGGCTGCGAGCCTTAGGCGATTTCTGTCAACAAACATACCGCCTGGCTTGTCTTCTCGCCCGCCTTCGTTGTCGCGGCAGCGCGCACATAGCACGACTCTGCACGCGCTGCCGCTTCGCGAAGGCGGACGAGAATCC
>JANQFI010000265.1 GCA_028277905.1 Chromatiaceae bacterium
AACGCCGGGCCACCGCTGAAGCCCTTGCCGGGATAGCCCTGGACGATACCGAGCTGGAAGCTGCCGTCGCGGGCGATGAGCCGGTGGCGGGCCGTGCGCAGGGCGCTCTCCGGGTCCGGGAAGCCGCAGAGGGTCAGCGCGACACCGCTGGGCAGCGGGCGCGGATCGATGCGCAGCGGGCGGATCGGCTGCGGCGCGCCGATGCGCAGCCAGGCCAGATCGAGGGTCGGGTGGCAGCGGGTGTCTATCAGGCGCTCGGTCGCGTCCTTGGGCAGGCCGTGGAGATAGACCCGGGCCGCCGGGATGTCGCGCACCAGGTGGGCCGCGGTCAGCAGCCGGTCCGGAGCGACGAAGCAGGCGGTGCCTCGGGCACTGCCGCCGCGGGCGGGGTGCCCGTGGTAGAGGCGGCAGATGGCGGCTTGCCAGGAGGGCATGGGCTGACTTCCAGGCGCCGGCGGGGGCGAGCGGATGCCTGGTGGGTCGGTCTGGTGGCTTCAGATGCCGGGGTACCGGGCGGGATGTCCCGGGTCCCGGTTGCCCGCGAGACGCCGGCGCTCCTGCTGGCCGGTCAATCCTCCCGCTTCCACTTGGCGGTGACCTTGATCGAGCCCGTCGCCGAGCCGGTGACGATGACGGGGATGGGCCGGGTCTCGCCCTTGAAGCCGATGCTGACCTCCATGGCCCATTCGTCGGGGGCCTGGTCGGCCAGGCTGTCGCGGACGTTGCGGGCCATGGCGCCGATGCTGGCGCGCATCAGGGCCATGGCGTCGTCGAGCTTGTCGCCCATGCCGGTGGGCTCGGCACCGGCGGGGAGGTCTGCCACGGGCCTGGCGAGCGGTATCTCGGCCTGCTCGACTTCGACCAGGATTCGGCTGCCGTCGTCGAGCGTGAGGGGCTTGATGCGGATCATGGGGGCGGCTCCTGTGGTGACGGGGATCAAAGCGACAGGGGCGGAGGATAATCGAAAGCGGACAAGGCGATGGCGGATGCCTTGCGCTTGTCCGCCCGACGGCTGCAGCAGCGCAGGGCTCCCGCCCGTTTGAGCTCGCCCCCTCCCCGCGCTACCCTAATCGGCTTAGCGATTGTCGCCGAGCCAGACCCGATGTCCACGCCACGCACCCTGTACGACAAGATCTGGGACGACCATGTCGTGCGCACCGACGCGCACGGCACCTCCCTGTTGTACATCGACCGCCAGCTGGTGCACGAGGTGACCTCGCCGCAGGCGTTCGAGGGCTTGCGGCTGGCCGGGCGCCGGCCGCGGCGGCCGGAGGCGAACCTGGCGGTACCGGATCACAATGTGCCGACGACGGACAGGCACCTGGGCATCGCGGATCCCATCTCGCGGTTGCAGGTCGAGACCCTGGAGGCCAATTGTCGCGAGTTCGGCATCCAGCTGTTCGACATGGGGGACATACGCCAGGGCATCGTGCACGTGGTCGGCCCCGAGGAGGGCTTCACCCTGCCTGGCATCACCATGGTCTGCGGCGATAGCCATACCTCCACCCACGGCGCCTTCGGGGCGCTGGCCTTCGGGGTCGGTACCTCGGAGGTGGAGCACGTCCTGGCCACCAGATGCCTGCTGCAGAAGAAGTCCAGGTCCATGCTGGTGAGCGTCGATGGGCGGCTGGGCCGGGGCGTGACGGCCAAGGATATCGTACTGGCCATTATCGGCGAGATCGGCACCGCCGGCGGCACCGGGCATGTGATCGAGTATGCCGGCGATGCCATTCGGGCGCTCAGCATGGAAGGCCGGATGACGATCTGCAACATGGCCATCGAGGCCGGCGCCCGCGCGGGGCTGATCGGCATCGACGCGACCACCATCGCGTACGTCCGCGGCCGGCCCATGGCGCCTAAGGGCGAGCTGTTCGAGCAGGCGGCGGCCTACTGGCTCGGGCTCAACTCCGACCCGGGTGCCGAGTACGATCGCGTGGTGCACATGGACGCGGCGAGCATCCGCCCGCAGGTCACCTGGGGCACCTCGCCGGAGATGGTGCTGCCGGTGGACGGCGCCGTGCCGGATCCCGCGGAGATCGCCGACCCGGTGAAGTCCGGCAGCTACCGCAACGCCCTGGCCTACATGGGCCTCAGGCCGGGCACACCGCTGGCGGAGGTCCCGCTGGACAAGGTCTTCATCGGCTCCTGCACCAATGGGCGCATCGAGGATCTGCGCGCAGCGGCCGAGGTCGCCAAGGGCCGCAAGGTGGCGGATTCCGTCAAGCAGGCCTTGGTGGTGCCCGGCTCCGGCCTGGTCAAGGAACAGGCCGAGGCGGAGGGCCTGGACCGGATCTTCATCGAGGCCGGCTTCGAGTGGCGCGACCCGGGTTGCTCCATGTGTCTCGCCATGAACGCGGACCGGCTGGAGCCGGGCGAGCGCTGCGCCGCCACCAGCAACCGCAACTTCGAGGGCCGCCAGGGCCAAGGCGGGCGGACGCATCTGGTCAGCCCCTCCATGGCCGCGGCGGCCGCCATCCATGGCCGCTTCGTCGACGTGCGGGAGGTCTGAGTCATGCAGCCCTTCGAGAGCTTCCGCGGTATCGTGCTGCCGCTCGACCGCGCCAATGTGGACACGGATGCCATCATCCCCAAGCAGTTTCTGAAGTCGATCGCGCGCACCGGCTTCGGGCCGAACCTGTTCGACGAGTGGCGCTACCTGGATCGTGGCGAGCCGGGGCAGGACTGTGCCGGGCGCCCGTTGAACCCGAGCTTCGTGCTGAACGACCCGAGGTACGAGGGCGCCAGCATCCTGCTGACCCGGCACAACTTCGGCTGCGGCTCGTCCCGCGAGCATGCCCCATGGGCGCTGGCGGACCACGGCTTCAAGGTGCTGATTGCGCCGAGCTTCGCGGACATCTTCCACCAGAATGCCGTCAAGAACGGGCTCCTGCCCGTCGTGTTGGAGGAGGCCGTCGTCGAGGAGCTGTTCGCGCTGGCTACCTGCGCTGAGCCGCTCAGCATCGACGTGGACCTGCATAACCTGAGGCTCGACGCCGAGGGCCGTGGCGTCATCGAGATCGACATGGATCCCTTTCATCACCACTGCCTGATCCATGGCCTCGACGACATCGGGTTGACCCTGACGCATGCCGGCGAGATCGCCGCCTATGAGGAGCGCAGGCGCGCCGAGACGCCCTGGCTGTTCGCGTCAGTTGGCGAAGGGCTCAGGCAAGGGCGCAACGGGCGCAACCAAGAGAGGGCCGCGTGAGCAAGCAGATCCTGATACTGCCCGGCGACGGCATCGGTCCGGAGATCGTCGCCGAGGCGGTCAAGGTGCTGGTCTGTCTGCGCGATGACTTCGGCCTGGCCTTGGACATCTACGAGGCCCTGCTAGGCGGCTCCGCCTACGACGAGCATGGCCACCCCTTGCCCGAGGAGACGCTCAGGCTGGCGCACGACTGCGACGCGGTGCTGCTCGGGGCCGTCGGCGGGCCCAAGTGGGAGCCGCTCGACATCTCGGTGCGCCCGGAGAAGGGGCTTCTGGGGCTGCGCTCGGAGCTTGGGCTCTTCGCGAACCTGCGCCCGGCGATCCTCTTTCCGCAGCTGGCCGACGCCTCGACCTTGAAGCCCGAGGTCGTCTCGGGCCTGGATATCCTGATCGTCCGCGAGCTGACGGGCGGTATCTACTTCGGCCGCCCGCGCGGCGTCGAGACGCTGGATTCCGGCGAGCGCCGCGGCATCAACACGCTCGTCTACACGGAGTCGGAGATCGAGCGCATCTGTCGCGTTGCCTTCGACTTGGCGGGCAAGCGCAGCAAGCGGGTCTGCTCGGTGGACAAGGCCAATGTGCTCGAATGCACCGAGCTGTGGCGCGAGGTGGCGACCCGCGTCGGCACCGACTACCCGGACATCGAGCTCTCGCACATGTATGTGGACAACGCCGCCATGCAGTTGGTGCGCGCGCCCAAGCAGTTCGATGTGGTGGTCACGACCAACATGTTCGGCGATATCCTGTCGGACTGTGCGGCCCAGCTGACCGGCTCCATCGGCATGCTACCCTCGGCGTCGCTGAACGCCGAGGAGAAGGGCATGTACGAGCCCATCCACGGCTCGGCGCCGGACATCGCAGGCCGGGGCGTCGCCAATCCGCTCGCAGCCATCCTGTCCGTCGCCATGATGCTGCGCTACACCCTAGGTGAGCCGGTGCAGGCGGATCGCGTCGAGCGCGCCGTGGCCGCCGCGCTGGATCAGAGGCTGCGCACCGCGGACATCGCGGCCAAGGGGACAGAGACCGTCGGCACCGCGCGGATGGGGGATGCGGTGGTGGCGGCGCTGCGGGAGATTGGCGACTAGTGCTTTGCTGCGGAAGTTCCGAGACCGGGATTTCCTCGTTGTTGTAGTCGCAATCGTCATCGAATATCCGCGCGGTCGAGACCGCGATCACGATCACGACAACGACAACGACAACGACCTGAGACGGTCTCGGGACATTCTCACTGCTGCACTAGCGACTAGCAAGCGACGAGTAACGAGGCTCGAGTGATGGGGTGCAAGGCGATGCGTCTCCCCGCTCGATACCCGATACTCTCCGTTCAAGGCTTCAGATACAGATGCTTCAGGTAGGGGGGCGAGCCTGCACATGAATCGAATCGGTTTCGTCGGCTGGCGCGGCATGGTCGGCTCGGTGCTGATGGAGCGCATGCGCGCGGAGAACGACTTCGCGCTGATTGCCGAGCCCAGCTTCTTCACGACCTCCCAGCATGGGGCGCCCGGCCCCGATGTGGGCCGGGGGGCGCGGCCGCTGCGGGACGCCAGGGACCTGGATGCGCTGGCCGAGATGGACGCCATAATCACCTGCCAGGGCGGTGATTACACGGCCGAGGTCTTCGCGCCACTGCGCGCGACGGGATGGCGCGGCTATTGGATCGACGCCGCCTCGACGCTGCGCATGCGGCCAGACAGCACCATCGTGCTGGACCCGGTGAACCTGGATGTCATCGAGCAGGCCCTGAGCCGGGGCAAGCGCGACTTCATCGGCGGCAACTGCACCGTGAGCCTGATGCTGATGGCCGTGGGCGAGCTGCTGCGGCGCGACCTGGTGGACTGGGTCAGTGCCATGACCTACCAGGCGGCGTCCGGTGCCGGCGCGCGCAACATGCGCGAGCTACTGGCGCAGATGGGTGCACTGCACGATGCCGTTGCCGGCGCGCTGGCGGACCCGCAGAGCGCCATCCTCGACATCGACCGCAAGGTCATCGAGACCATGCGCACTGAGGCCTTCCCGGACGAGCTGTTCGGCGTGCCCCTGGCCGGCAGCCTGATCCCCTGGATCGATAAGCAGCTGGACAATGGTCAGAGCCGCGAGGAGTGGAAGGGCGGCGTCGAGAGCAACAAGATCCTCGGCCGCGAGGCGAGTCCCATCCCCATCGACGGCACCTGCGTGCGCATCGGCGCCATGCGCTGCCACAGCCAGGGGCTGACCATCAAGCTCAAGCGGGCGATTCCGGTGGACGAGGTCGCAGACATGCTGGCCGCCGCCAACCATTGGGTGCGCCTGGTGCCCAACGAGCGCGAGCGCACCATCGCCGAGCTCTCGCCCACCGCCGTCACCGGCAAGCTGGACATCCCGGTGGGGCGGCTGCGCCGGATGAGCCTCGGGCCCGAGTATTTGTCCGCGTTCACGGTGGGGGATCAGCTGCTCTGGGGAGCCGCCGAGCCCCTGAGGCGTATGCTGCGGCTGTTGCTGGCACGGTGAAAACCCCGACTGGTTCTTGGTCAATTGTCCGCCTTTCCGCTATAGTTCGGCCTGTTTCGGCGTCCGCCCTGCGCCGCCCGGGCGCTGCCGGGTAACCCAGGGCCGCTGTGCCCTGGGCAAGGCGCGGTCGCCCCCGAGTCGCCCCCTAGAGGACGGAGGATGTTGCCAAAACCGCCCCTGCTGATCGCCGCGGCGCTGCTGCTCGCGTTCTTCTCCGGGGCGGTGGTGGCGCTTGGGCTCGGCGGGATGCGCACCCAGTCGGCCCTGAACCAGCCCTTCTATGCCGAAATCGAGCTGAACGGCATCCGCTCGGACGAGATCGACACGGTCAAGGCGCGGCTCGCCAGCCGGGACGAGTTCGCCAAGGCGGGCGCCGAGCGACCGCACTTTCTCACCCGGCTGCAGTTCGCATCCGCCATCGGCACCGATGGTCGGCCCTACATCCAGGTGTCCAGCCGCGAGCCCATTCGCGAGCCCTACATCGATTTCCTCGTCGAGGTGCTCTGGCCGCAGGGCCGCCTGGTGAAGGAATACACGGTGCTCCTGGATCCGCCTGCCCGCGGCAGCGCGCCGCCGCCGCGGGTGGTGCCCCCGCGCACCTCCGTGGCCCGGCGCCGGCCGCCACCAGAGCAGGCACCACCGCCCCCGCTGCGGCGGAGCGCGCGCCCGCAACAGGAGACCCGGCAACCTGCGCCGGCAGCACCGCCGTCGCGACAGGCGCCGGCCCTGGTGCCGGCCGCGGCGCGCGGCACGCGCTTTCCGCTCTACTATGGTCCAGTGCCGCGCGGTGCCACGCTGACCAGGATCGCCCGCGAGCTGACGCCGCCCGGCGCCACGCTCGAGCAGACGGCGATGGCGCTGTTCCGCAACAACCAGGGCGCCTTCTCCCGGGGCAACATCAACCTGCTGCGCGTCGGCAAGGATCTGGTGGTGCCCACGGCCGAGGAATTGTTCGCGCTGGATCAGGGCGCGGCGCGGCGGCAGTTCCAGGACGCGGTGGTCGGGCGCAGCGTCGACACCAGCCCCATCACCGATATCCCCAGCGACGTGCGGCTGCGCATCGCCGGCGGTGGGGAGGCGCCGGCCAGCACCCCGCCCGGAGCCCTCCCCCCAGCGGCCCTTCCAGGTGCGGCGGGCCCGGCACCCGGCCAGGTCGCGGGGGTGGATCCGGCCTTGCGCCAGGACCTGCTCATCGTGCAGGAGACCACAGAGAGCAATCGCCAGGAGACCACCGAGCTGCGCAGGCGCATCAGCGAGCTGGAGGCGCAGCTCGCCGACATCCAGCGTCTGCTGCAGTTGCGCAATGAGCAGCTGGCGCAGTTGCAGGAGCGGGCGGCGATCGCCGAGCCCGGCGCCCTGCCGCTGCCGCCAGCGCTGCGACCGGCAGGCGCCGGGATACCGGAGCAGGGCTCCATCGTGGAATCGGCTGCGCCGCCACCGGCCCACCGCACAATAGAGACACAGGCCGGCGCGGGCGAGGAGCTGGGCACGGCAGATGTGCCGCCGGCGCAGCCCGTCGTCGAGCCGGGCATCGGCATGGTGGGCCCGGACGGCAGCGTCGAGGAGCTGCTGCCGCCGCCCGCCGCCGGCATGGTGGCCGAGCCCGCCGACACGGCCGCAGATGCTGTGCCCGAGACCACGGCGGCCCTCGACGAGACCGCGGTCGGCCCGGTGGCGCAGGAGGGCGCCGGCGCCGGTGATCAGCCCTCAGGGGCGGGGGCCTGGGGCACCCTTGGCGGTGTCGCCCGTGCGTTGCCGCCCTGGGTCCTGGCCGCCGCTGCCGGCACCCTGGCCCTTGGCGGAGCGGGACTCTACGCCTACCGGCGCCGCCAGCGGCAACCCGCCGAAGACGAGGAGGCCGAGACGGAAGCGGCTGGGTTGGCCGTGCCCTCGGAGCCGCTTCCGGACGCCGGCTCGAAGCCGGGCTTCGAGGTCAAGTCCACGACCCTCGGCGAGGCCGATCTCGACACCCTGCCGGATCTCGACTCGGAAGGCCCATCGCAGTCGCTCGGCACCTCGGCCGACGCACCGACTGACGCGCCGGCGATCGATGTGCAGACAGGGCTGCCCATCGGCGTTGTCTCCAACATCCCGCCGACCCAGCAGGAGACGCAGGACGCGGATGTGATCGCCGAGGCCGATATCTACATCTTGTACGGTCGCTACCGTGAGGCCGAGGCGCTGCTGCGCGAGGAGCTGGAGCGGGCACCCGGGCAGCGCGACCTCAAGTACAAGCTGGGCGAGGCGCTGTTGGGCACCGGCAGCCGAGCGGCGCTGGCCGAGTTGCTGGAGAGGATGCGGGCGGCGGGCGACGACAAGCGTGACCCCGCCAAGTGGGCGAGCCTCGAGGCCGGTCTCGCCGGGCTGGGCACCGGGGACGAGGAGGATGCGCCGACCGCACCGCCGCCCCGCATCAAGCCATTGGGCGAGGCGACCACCAAGGTGAGCCCCGAGCAGGTCCCGACCGGCGAAGCCGCGCAGAGCACCGACCTGCTCGGCGACAGCGAGGATACGGAGCTCGGCTTCTCGGTGCGTGAGGTCACGCCCTCGAGCGCCGAGCGGTTGCGCGAGCAGATGTCGGACCTGGAGCTGGATCTGCAGGAAATGGACGACTTCGGCGCCAACCTCGACTCCAGCCAGGCCTCGGACGCCCCATCGTCGCGGCCCGCGTACAGCGAGGATGCGCCCCAGGCGCGAGCGCCATCCCCCCGGGGCGAACGGCCGGGCGGCGGGCGGCTGGATCTGGATCTCGATGATCTGGAGCAGCGCGCCGCGACACCGCAGGGCGCGCCGCCGATCGATCTCACGCTCCCGGTGCCCGGGGAATCTCAGGACCCGGGCGGGGCCCTCGACCCCTATGGCGGCGATGAGCTGGCCGGGGATTCCCGCACTCCGCTGCCCGATCCGCTCGCCGCCACGGCCACGCAGGGTGCGCCCACCGAGGTCTACGAGGAGTCTGCGGAGGCCGCCCCGGTGCAGGACAGCATCTCCAGCGACGTGCTCTCGTCCCAATGGCGTATGGATACCGGGCTTTGGGACGAGGCCGGCACCAAGCTGGACCTGGCCCGCGCCTACATCGAAATGGACGATCCGGACGCCGCCCGCGCCATCCTCGAAGAGGTGGTGCAGGAGGGCACCGAGGCGCAACGCTCAGACGCCGCCGCCCTGTTGGCAAAGATCGGTTGAGCGGTCGCGGCGCCCTGTCCGCTGCCCTGCCAGACGGGCAGGGCGGGACCCGCATCGCCATGGGCATCGAGTACGACGGCGGCGCCTACAGCGGTTGGCAGCTCCAGCACCACGCCGACAGCATACAGGCCCGGCTGGAGGCCGCCATCACCCGGGTCGCAGCCGAGCCGGTGCGGGTGCATTGCGCCGGGCGCACGGATGCGGGGGTCCACGCCGAGGGGCAGGTGGTCCACTTCGATACCCGCGCAGGGCGCAGCCCCCGCAGCTGGGTGCTCGGCACCAACAGCAACCTGCCGGACGACATCGCTGTGCGCTGGGCTACGCCCGTGCCGGCAGATTTCCACGCGCGCTACAGCGCCACCGGTCGGCACTATCGCTATCTGATCCTGTGCCGGCCGACGCGCTCCGCGCTCTGGCGGGGGCGCGCCGTCTGGACCCATCGGCGGCTGGACCTTGCCTCGATGCGGGCGGCGGGCGCACTGCTGCTGGGCCGGCACGACTTCACCAGCTTTCGCGCCTTGGCCTGCCAGGCGCGCAGCCCGGTGCGCACCCTGCGCTACCTGCGCCTCGGCCGCCGCGACGAGCTGTTGAGCCTGGACATCGGTGCCGATGGCTTCCTACACCACATGGTGCGCAACATTGCGGGCGTGCTGATGGCCATCGGCAGCGGCGCCGCGGAGGTGACCTGGACGGCGGAGCTGCTGGCGCTGCGCGACCGGGCACTCGGCGGCGTGACGGCGCCGCCCCAGGGACTCTACCTCACCGCCGTGGACTACCCGGAACGCTTCGCCTTGCCCATCGCGGGCGACGGCGGGCCGCCGCCTATGCTGTAATTTCGGGTTTATGCAGCAGCGACCGCCATGCGAACACGTGTCAAGATCTGCGGTTTGACCCGCGAGCAGGACGTCGACGCCGCCGTTGCGGCTGGTGCCGATGCCATCGGCTTCGTATTCCACCCGCCGAGCCCGCGGGCCCTGAGCATCGCGGCCGCCGCCGCGCTGGCCGCGCGGGTGCCCGCCTTCGTCACGACCGCCGGCCTGTTCGTGGACGCCGAGGTGGCGCTGGTGCGGAACGCCATGGACCAGGTGCAGCTGGGCCTGCTGCAATTCCACGGCCAGGAGCCGCCGGGGTACTGTCGGGGCTTCGGCCGGCCCTGGATCAAGGCCCTGGCCATGCGTGACGGTATCGATGTAGAGGCGGCTGCGGCGGATTATCATGGTGCCGCGGCCTTGTTGCTCGACACGCATGACCAGGCGCTCGCCGGCGGCACCGGACGCCGCTTCGACTGGGACCTGGTGCCATTGGCGCTTGCGCCGCGCATCGTCCTGGCCGGCGGTCTGGCCCCGGACAACGTCGCCGAGGCGATCGACCGGGTGAGACCCTACGCGGTGGACGTGAGCGGCGGCGTCGAGCGTGCGAAGGGCCTCAAGGATCACAGCAAAATCAACGACTTCATGCAGGGGGTACGCGATGGCGACCGTCGCCGATGACATCCAGCTGCAGACCGGGGCGCCGCCCAGGTCCGGGTCCATCCGCGGCCACAGCTACCCGGACGCCGCCGGGCATTTCGGCCGCTATGGCGGACGCTTCGTTCCCGAGACCCTCATGCACCCGCTGGCGGAGCTCACCGAGGCCTATGAGCATTATCTCGAGAGCCCCGCCTTCGTCGCCGAGCTGGACAAGGACCTGCGCGACTACGTCGGGCGCCCGTCGCCGCTCTACCACGCCGAGCGCTGGAGCCGCGAGCTGGGCGGTGCGCAGATCTTCCTGAAGCGCGAGGACCTGAACCACACCGGTGCCCACAAGGTGAACAACACCGTGGGCCAGGCGCTGCTCGCCAGGCGCATGGGCAAGACCCGCATCATCGCCGAGACCGGCGCCGGCCAGCACGGGGTGGCGTCCGCGACGGTCGCTGCCCGCATGGGCCTGGAGTGCGTGGTGTACATGGGCGCTGTGGACCTGGCCCGCCAGGCGGCCAATGTCTATCGGATGAAGCTGCTCGGCGCCCGCGTGGTGTCCGTGAGCTCCGGCTCGCGCACGCTCAAGGATGCGCTGAACGAGGCCATGCGCGACTGGGTGACCAATGTCGACAACACCTTCTATATCATCGGCACCGTCGCCGGGCCGCATCCCTACCCGGCCATGGTGCGCGACCTCCAGGCCGTCATCGGCCGCGAGACCCGCGCCCAGATGCTCGAGCGTAGCGGTCGCCTCCCGGACGTGGTGATGGCCTGTGTCGGCGGCGGCTCTAACGCCATCGGCCTGTTCCATCCCTTCATCGACGATGCGGACGTGCGCATGATCGGCGTCGAGGCCGGCGGCGACGGGCTCGCCAGCGGCCGCCACGCGGCACCGCTCTGCGCCGGCAAGCCCGGTGTGCTGCACGGCAACCGCACCTATCTGATGGAGGACGAGCATGGGCAGATCATCGAGACCCATTCCATCTCCGCGGGCCTCGACTACCCGGGCGTCGGCCCCGAGCACGCCTGGCTCAAGGACTCGGGCCGCGCCGAGTATGTGGCCGTCACCGATGACGAGGCCCTGACCGCCTTCCATGCCCTGACCGTCACCGAAGGCATCATCCCGGCGCTGGAGACCAGCCACGCGCTGGCCTATGCCGCAAAGCTGGCGCCCCAGATGCGCCGCGACCAGACCATAGTCGTCAACCTCTCCGGGCGTGGCGACAAGGACATGGACACGGTCGCCCGATTGGACGGGATCGAGCTGTGAGCCGTATCGCCAACCTGTTCGAGCGCCTGCGCGGCGAAGGCCGCACGGCACTGATCCCCTTCGTCACCGCGGGCGACCCGAATCCCGACGTCACGGTACCCCTGATGCACCGCATGGCGGCCGCCGGGGCGGACCTGATCGAGCTGGGCGTGCCCTTCTCTGACCCCATCGCCGATGGCCCGGTGATCCAGCGCGCGACCGAGCGGGCGCTCGCCGCGGGCGTCAGGCTGCGGGACGTGCTGGACATGGTGCGCGCCTTCCGGGCCGAGGACACCGAGACGCCATTGGTCCTGATGGGCTATCTCAACCCCATCGAGATCATGGGGGTGGAGCTCTTTGCGGCCGAGGCCGCCGCCGCGGGCGTGGACGGTACCCTGGTCGTGGATGTGCCGCCGGAGGAGGCCGGGCCCCTGGCCGGAGCGCTGCGCCCGCGGGGGCTGGACCTGGTGTACCTGTTGGCGCCGACATCGGATGGCGAGCGCATCGCCCGCATCGGCGCCGCCGCCTCCGGCTTCGTCTATTACGTCGCCGTCAAGGGCGTCACCGGCGCCGGCAATCTCGACATCGATGCAGTGGCCGCCAAGCTCGGCGAGATCCGGCAACAGATCGCGCTGCCGATTGGCGTCGGCTTCGGCATCAAGGACGGCCCGAGCGCCGCGCGCGTCGCAGCGGTGGCCGATGCCGTGATCGTCGGTAGCGCCATCGTCGAGCGCATCGAGGGGCTCAAGGACGCACCCACCCGCATCCCGGATGCCCTGGGCGGCTTCCTCGCCGAGCTGCGGGGCGCCATCGATGGTGCCGGCGCCGGCCCTGTTGTTGGTGCCATCGAGGGTGCCTTGGACGCTACGGGGGGGGCATAGCCCATGGCCGAGCCGACCCGAGGCGGTGCCGCCAGCTGGTTCGACAAGCTGATCCCGAGCCGCATCCGCACCGAGACCAACAACAAGCGCACGGTGCCCGAGGGGCTCTGGGACAAGTGTCCGGGGTGCAACGCCGTGCTCTACCGTGCCGAGCTGGAGCGCAATCTGGACGTCTGTCCCAAATGCAACCACCACAATCGCATCGGCGCCCGGCGGCGACTCAGGCTGTTCCTGGACGACGAGCCGCCGGACATGCAGATCGAAGAGATCGGCGCCGAGCTGGAATCCGACGACCCGCTCAGGTTCAAGGACCTGAAGAGATACCGCGAGCGTGTGTCCCAGGCGCAGAAGCAGACCAATGAGCGCGAGGCGCTGGTGATGCTGCGCGGTCAGCTCAAGGGCATGGGCATAGTCGCCGGCGCCTTCGAGTTCCGCTTCATGGGCGGCTCCATGGGGTCGGTCGTCGGCGAGCGCTTCGTGCGTGGCGTGGAGGTCGCGCTGCGGGACAACCTGCCGCTCATCTGCTTCTCGGCCAGCGGCGGCGCGCGCATGCAGGAGTCCCTGTTCTCGCTGCTGCAGATGGCCAAGACCAGCGCGGCGCTGAGCCGACTCAGGGAGAAGGGTCTGCCGTTTATCTCCGTCATGACCGATCCCACCATGGGTGGGGTCTCCGCGAGCCTGGCGATGCTCGGCGATATCAACATCGGCGAGCCCGGCGCGCTGATCGGCTTCGCCGGCCCGCGCGTCATCGAGCAGACGGTCCGCGAGACCCTGCCGGACGGCTTCCAGCGCAGCGAATTCCTGCTCGAGCACGGCGCCCTGGACCAGATCTGCGACCGGCGCGAGCTGCGTAATCGCATCGCCGAGCTACTCGCGATGCTGCTGCGTCGGCCTAGCGGCGAGTGACGCCGGGCCGGCCCTGTCGATCCGGATACCCTTGGATTGTCAGGGCTCGGCGCAGCCTTGCTCGTGCGGGCGGCCGACATGCGCGCCTGCGCTCGCAGGCGCCGGGGGCGGCGGCTTCGCGGTCAGGGCAGGGCGGGGCTGATTGCGCTCGGCACTGGAGGCCGCCGGGCACCGGCCGCAACGGCGGATGCGCTACGCCCATCCGCCCCAACCCCGCCATACTCTGAGCTTCGTACCCCCTACTGCTTCCGAGCCCATGCGCTTCGACAAGCTCCCCGACTGGCTCGCCTGGCAGGAGACCCTGCACCCGAGCCGCATCGATCTGCGCCTGGAGCGGGTGGGGGGGGTCTGGGACGCGCTCGGGCTCGGGCCGCTCGGCTGCCCTGTGATCACCGTCGGCGGCACCAACGGCAAGGGCTCGGTGGTGGCCTATCTGGAGGCGATCTATCGCGCCGCCGGCTATCGCACCGGGGCCTACACCTCGCCGCACCTGCTGAGCTACAACGAGCGCGTGCGGATCGATGGCGCCGAGGCGGCGGACGCCGCCCTCTGTGATGCCTTCGCGCGCATCGATGCGGCCCGCGGCGATGCCTCGCTGACCTATTTCGAGTTCGGCACCCTGGCGGCTTTGACCCTTTTCGCCGAGGCGGCGCCGGACGTCGTGCTGCTGGAGGTGGGGCTCGGCGGGCGGCTGGACGCGGTCAACATCATCGACGCCGATGTCGCCCTGGTCACCAGTATCGGCACGGACCACAGTCGCTGGCTCGGCGACAGCCCGGATGCGATCGCGTTCGAGAAGGCCGGGATATTCCGCCCTGCCAGACCGGCGATCATCGGCCAGAGGGATGCGCCGCCGCGGCTGCGCTCGCGCGCACAGGAGATGGGCGCGACGCCGCTGCAGCTGGGCCAAGAGTTCCACTGGCGCGCCCATGCGGGCCAGTGGCATTGGCAGGGGCCGGCGGGCCTGCGTCGCCACGCCCTGCCACCGCCGGCGCTGCGCGGGCGTTGCCAGTACGACAACGCGGCGGCGGCAATCTGTGCCCTGGACTGCCTGCGCGAGCGGTTGCCGGTGGCCACGGATGCCCTGCGCCTTGGACTGCATCGCGTGTGCTTGCCCGGCCGCTTCACGGTGCTGCCGCGGCTGTTGCCGGGCGCGCCCACCTGGGTACTGGACGTGGCCCACAACCGCGAAGCGGCCCGCGCGCTGGCACAGAACCTCGCGGCGCTGGATTGCCGGCGCGAGCGCCATGCCATCGTCGGCGTTGCCGCCGACAAGGACGCCGTGGCCATCGCCCGGGAGCTCGCCGATTGGGTGGGCATCTGGCACGCGGTACCGGCGCCCGGCTCCCGCGGCATGCCCGTGGACCTGCTGTCGGCGGCCGTCGCCCGCGGTGCCCCGGGGGCACGGATCCAGGTGTACGACGCCATAGACGGGGCGATCGACGAGCTGCTGGCGACGGCGGGCGCCGACGCCTGCACACTGATATTCGGCTCCTTCACGACAGTGGAGGCGGCCCTGCGCAACCCCGCGATCGGTCCTGTATAATCGCGCGCCAGCAAGCGGTCGCGTGCCGCACGGGCGTGCCGCAGAGCCACTCCGACACATCTGCGACGAAACCTGGGTCGATCTGAATGGAAGAAGGTGCGAAGAGACGGTTGGTGGGCGCAGCAGTCGTCGTGGCGCTGATCGTCATCTTCGTGCCCATGCTGCTGGACGAGTCGAAGCGCGACGAGCTCGGCGAGCCCATCGTGATTCCGGACGAGCCGATGGTGGAGACCGCCGAGCCCGGCGCCGAGGGTCGGCCCGGGGCGAGCCTCACTGCCGAGGACCTGCTCCCACCGCTGCCGATACCTGAGCCGCCGACCGGCGCCACGGTCGAGCTGCCGCCCCCCGAGGCGGCGACAGCCGGATCGGCGCCCGAGCCCAGGTCCGAGTCAGGCCCGGATTTGGCACCCGCGGGCCCCGCCCCCGTACCCGCCGGCACCCTATCCTGGGTAGTCCAGGTCGCGAGCCTTGGATCGCCGGATGCGGCCAGGAAGCTGCAGGACCGGCTGCGCGCCAAGGGCTACACCGCATTCGTGGAGCAGGCCGTGGTGAGCGGCAAGCAGTATTATCGCGTGCGCGTCGGCCCGGAGATCGAGCGCGCCCGTGCCGACGATCTCGCCGCTCGGCTGCGGGGCGAGACGGGCAACAAGCCATTGGTGCAGCGCTACCCGTGAACATGATCTGGGTCGACTACGCCATCGTCGGCATCATCGGGTTGTCGGCCATCATCGGTCTCGCTCGAGGCCTCATTCGCGAGGTGCTGGCATTGGGCGTCTGGATCGCAGCGCTGCTCGCCGCCTGGTTCTTCTATCGGCCGGTCGCCGAGCAGCTCACGCCCTGGCTTGCGACACCGTCGCTGCGCATGGGCGCCGCCGTCGTGCTGATCGTGCTGGGGGTGCTGCTCCTCGGCGCCGTCATCGGCTGGATCCTGTCGCTGCTCGTGGACAAGACCGGACTCACCGGCACGGATCGCCTCTTGGGGATGGTGTTCGGCGTCGGGCGTGGCGCGGTGGTGGTGGCACTCTTGGTATTCCTCGCCTCGCTGACGCCCATGGTGCAGGATCCCTGGTGGTCGCAGTCGCAGCTGCTGCCCAAGTTTCAGCTACTGGCCGATGCGATGCTGGATCTGATCCCACCCGAAGTCACGCAGAAGATCAAGTCGATCTAAGGCGAATTCTGTCAACAAACATACCGCCTGGCTTGTCTTGTCGCCCGCCTTCTGCGTCGCCGCAGCGGGCACAGAGCTCGACGATGCGCCCGCTGCCGCTCCTTGAAGGCGAGCAAAAATCCTGCGCCATTCGGTCTGTTTCTCTCCGGCAATCGCCTAAGGGGTCGCCCGCGTCGCTTGCGCGCGCTCTCGGCCGGCGTGGTCCAGATCGAGCGCTTGGGCTAGGCTATGGGCTCACACCGCCATCCCGCCGCCCGGCCACGGGTCCGCTGCAATCCCGGCCGCGGATGCAGGGATCACGGGCGCCGGGTGCATCCGAGGTGAATCATGTGCGGCATCGTCGGCATCGTCGCCAAACAGCCGGTCAACCAGCTACTCTACGACGCCCTGCTCGTGCTGCAGCACCGGGGGCAGGATGCCGCCGGCATAGTCACCAGTGATGGGGACAAGCTGCATATGCGCAAGGACTCGGGCCTCACGCGCGATGTCTTCGGCACCCGCCATATGCTGCGGCTGCGCGGGTCCATGGGGATCGGGCATGTGCGCTATCCCACCGCCGGGGTGTCCTGCTCGGCCGAGGCCCAGCCCTTCTATGTGAACTCCCCCTATGGCATCGCCCTGGCACACAATGGCAATCTGACCAACGCCGACGAGCTGATGGAGGAGGTCTTCGTGCAGGACCTTCGGCACATCAATACCGCGTCCGATTCGGAGATCCTGCTCAACGTCTTCGCCCATGAGCTGCAGGCCCAGGACCGGCTGCGCATCGACGAGGACGACGTCTTCCGCGCCGTGGCCGGGGTGCACCAACGCTGCAGCGGCGGCTATGCGGCGGTGGCAATGATCCCGGGGTTCGGCCTGTTCGGCTTCCGCGACGCCTTCGGCATTCGCCCGGTGGTCTACGGCAAGCGCGAGACGGACCGGGGCACCGAGTACATGATCGCCTCGGAGAGCGTGGCGCTGGACATCAACGGCTTCGCTCTGATCTCGGACATCGCCCCGGGCGAGTGCGTCATCATCGATGTGCACGGCAACCTGTTCCGGCGCCAGTGCGCGCAACAGCCCGTGCTCTCGCCCTGCATCTTCGAGTTCGTCTACTTCGCGCGGCCGGACTCCATCATCGACAACATCTCTGTCCACAAGTCTCGCTCGCGCATGGGCAAGAAGCTCGCGGCCAAGATCAAGCGCGTCTGGCCGGACCACGACATCGACGTCGTCATCCCGGTGCCAGAGACCAGCCGCACCGCGGCGCTGCAGCTCGCGAACCAGCTCGGCATCCCCTACGCCGAGGGTTTCATCAAGAACCGCTACATCGGCCGCACCTTCATCATGCCGGGGCAGCAAGTGCGCACCAGGTCGGTGCGCTACAAGCTGAATGCCATCGACCTCGAGTTTCGCAAGAAGAACGTGCTCCTCGTGGACGACAGCATCGTGCGCGGTACCACCTCCCAGCAGATCATCCAGATGGCCAGGGACGCCGGCGCGAAGCGGGTGTATTTCGCGTCCGCCGCGCCGCCGGTGCGCTATCCGAACGTCTACGGCATCGACATGCCGACGGCCAGCGAGCTCATCGCGCATGGTCGCACCGAGGCGGAGATCGAGGCGGAGCTCGGCTGCGACCGGCTCATCTTTCAGGACCTGGGCGACCTGATCGAGGCGGTGCAGAAGAAGGGCAAGAGCCACGTGGACCGCTTCGACACTTCCGTGTTCGATGGCGTGTACGTTACCAACGACGTCACCCGGGACTATCTCGACACCCTGGAGCAGATGCGCAACGACGGCGCGAAGCAGCTGTCGCGGCGGGACGAAACCGTGCTCGAGCTGCACAATACCCTGTAGCATGTGCGACGATGATGCGCCCGAGCTCGACTGGGGCTTCGCGACCCGCGCGCAGCGCACGGGCCACCAGCGCACCGCCGAGGAAGAGCATTGCGAGCCCATCTTCACCACGTCCAGCTTCGTGTTCGCGAGCGCCGCGGAGGCTGCGGCCCGCTTCTCCGGCGAGTCTTCGGGCAACATCTACTCGCGCTTCACGAACCCGACGGTGCGCGCCTTCGAGGAGCGGCTGGCGGTACTGGAGGGCGGTGCCGCTTGTGTCGCAACGGCGTCCGGCATGGCGGCCATCCTGGCCACCTGCATGGGGCTGCTGGTGGCGGGCGATCACATCCTGTCGTCGCGGAGCCTATTCGGCAGCACCACCATGCTGTTCGACAAGTACCTGACGCGGTTCGGCATCCAGACCACCTATGTGGGGCTTACGGACCTCGATGCCTGGGCCGCCGCAATCCGGCCCGAGACGCGGCTCTTGTTTCTGGAAACGCCGTCGAATCCGCTGACGGAGATGGCGGCCATCGCACCGCTCGCGGAGCTTGCGCATGCCCACGGCTGCTTGCTGGCGGTGGACAACTGCTTCTGCACGCCGGCGCTCCAGCGGCCACTGGCGCTTGGCGCCGACCTGGTGATCCATTCCGCCACCAAATACCTGGACGGTCAGGGGCGCTGCGTCGGCGGCGCCGTGGTCGGCGATGCGACCCGGGTAGGCGATGATGTTTTTGGCGTGGTGCGCACCGCGGGGCCGTCCCTGAGCCCCTTCAACGCCTGGATCTTTCTGAAGGGGCTCGAGACGCTGGAGTTGCGCATGCAGGCGCATTCCAGGGCGGCGCTGGCATTGGCCCAGTGGCTCGATGCGCATCCGGCGGTGGAGCGGGTGCATTTTCCGGGGCTGGCCGGTCATCCGCAGCATCACCTCGTGGGTGAAGGCGCCCAACAGCGGGCCGGCGGGGGCATCGTCACCTTCGCGGTGTCCGGTGGGCGCGAGGCCGCTTGGCGGGTCATCGACGCGACCCGGCTTTGCTCCATCACCGCGAACCTTGGCGACACCAAGACCACCATCACCCATCCCGCCAGCACCACCCACGGTCGGCTCAGCCCCGAGGCCAGGGCTGCCGCCGGGATCGGCGATGGGCTGATCCGGGTCGCCGTCGGTTTGGAGTGCGTCGAGGATATCCAGACGGATCTGGCGCGGGGGTTGAGGGGCTAGTGCTTTGCTGCGGAAGTTCCGAGACCGGGATCCCCTCGTTGTCGTTGTCGTTGTCGCAATCGTAGTCGAATATCCGCACGGTCGAGACCGCGATCACGACCACGACCACGACCACGACCTGAGACGGTCTCGGGACATTCGCACTGCTGCACGAGCACCGCTGCTCGACCCGACCGAGCGGGCGCTCAATCTGCGCGGCCCTGCCCCAGCTGCGCCGGCTCATCCGCCAGCACCCTGTCCTCGCCCTCAGATTTCGCGATGATCACGGCGCCGCAGGAGTCGCTGGTCACGTTCACGGCCGTGCGCATCATGTCCAACAGGCGGTCCACTGCCAGGATCAGACCGATGCCCTCGAGCGGCAGCCCCACGGCGGTCAGGATGATGGAGATGGCCACCAGGCTCGCGGCCGGGATGCCGGCGACACCGATGGAGGTCAGCAGCGCTAGCAGTACCACGGTGAACTGGGTCGTCAGGGACATGTCGATGCCATAGGCTTGGGCGATGAACATGACGGCCACGCATTCGTACAGGGCGGTGCCATCCATGTTCACCGTCGCACCCAGGGGCAGCACGAAGCTGGTGGTCTTGTTGGAGACGCCGGCGTTCTTCTCGATGCATTCCATAGTCACGGGCAGGGTTGCCGACGAGGACGCCGTGGAGAAGGCCGTAAGCAGCGCCGGACTGACCGCGCGGTAGTGGTGGATGGGCTTGACCCGGCCCAGGAGCCTGAGCAGTAGCGGCAGGGTGATGAAGAAGTGGATACCCAGTGCCGCGACGACGGTGAAGAAGAAGGCGGCCAGCGGCACAAAGGCTGCGAGTCCGGTCTCGGCAACGGTCTCTGCGACCAGCGCGAAGACGCCGATGGGCGCGAAGCGCATCACCAGATCGGTGATGCGCATCATGATTTCGAACATCCCGTTCCAGAAGTCGTATTGGGCCTCGGCGTATGCGTTGGGGATCCGGGTCAGGAAGAAGCCATAGAGCAGGCTGAAGAAGATGAGCCCCAGCATCTGCCCGGCGCTGGCGGCGGCCACCACATTGGTGGGGATCATGCGGAGGAAGATGGCGACAATGTCGCCGGCGCCCTTGCCGGCGATGTCCTGCTCGAAGCTCGCCACATCCTGGCTCAGTCCGAAGACCTCTTCCGGGGAGCCGTCCACCACGCCCGGCTGGATCAGGTTGACCACCAGCAGGCCGACGACGATAGCGAAGGTGCTGGTCATGGCGTAGTAGCCGATGGTCTTCGCGCCCATGCGCCCCAAATTCTCGGAGTCGCCGATGCCCGCCACACCGACGATGATGGATGAGACGATCAGGGGCACGATCAGCATCTTCAGGGCATTCAGGAAGAGCTGGCCGATGAATTCCAGCGCGGCGTCGAGCTGCAAGCCGAGCAAGCTCCCGTCCGGCCCCAGGATGAGGCCGACGACGATGGCGAGTGCGAGTGCAATCAGAATCTGCCAGTGCAGCTTCAGTTTGAGCAGGCCCATGGAGAGCTCCGGGTCGGTGATGCAAGGGGTGCATTGCGGGTAGGGGGAGAGCGGGGCAGAGTACACGAAGAGCGACGGCTGCGGAATGGTGCCCAGCCGTGGCCGGGCAACGGCCGTGGCGCTGCCGGCGGGTATCCGGTTTCGCCCGATAGGAAGGAAGATGCTATACTCAAAGGCTTGTCGTCGGACATCGGCATCCTTGATGGCTATCAGGAGGGGAGCTCTACCCGCACTGGGCGGTGCACAGTCATCGGCGTCGAGTCAATGCCATGCAATTTCGCGTCTTCTACTTGATCAACCGCTCCGGCGAGTCCGTATCGTCCACCAGCGCCGTCGCCATGAGCGCCAAGGCAATTTGCGAGCAGATGCTCGACCGCCTGCAATCCGAGGACGACTACCTCGGCATTCTGGATGCCGAGGACAACACGCTCCAGGTCCTGCCCGAGCCGCAGCACAAGCGCTACTACGTCGAGGTTCCCATCGACGCCGCCAAGGCGTCCTATGGGCGCTATGTGTCCCGCGCCGAGCTGGAAGACCTGGTGCGCTCGCTACCCCCCACCTTCGACGAGCACAGCATCCCGGGCCTGACCTATCGGCCCTGGTGAGCGCCGTCGCCTCCCGCCTGGGTCTCCGGGCAGCCTCTGCGCGCGCCCGCCGCATTGAAGCGGGTGCTGTGCCCGCACCCATCCACTGTGCCTGGCAGGGTCCCAGATCTGGCAGGCCTAGCGGCCATTGCCGTCTTTGCGCATGCGGGTCCCGCCGCGCGCACTCGAGTGCAGGCCAGCAGAAGTCATGACCGGACGGCATGACCGGACGTCATGACCGGGAGTCATGGACGGACATCATGAAGGGATGTCATGAAGGGACGTCATGACCGGACGTCATGAACAGTTGTCGTGAACAGACGTCATGAACCCGGCTTCGACGCCGGGGCTCGTGACCAAGCCTCGCTCAGGTCGATTACGACAAGGACCGGAAACGGGCCCGCGATCCTTGCCGTGCTGCATTGGGGTCATGGCTCCCAATTCGCCTGACTGCTCCCCCCGACCGCTGCCCGTCTCCGGGCCAGTTGCCCGGCCGGATCGGCGCTATCACGGCATCTGTACGCCGTGCGGCGGTCGCACGGACGATAAAATGCCAGCAGCACTCGACCGAATCCTTGGAGACCTGTCCCAATGACCATGCAGCTCGGCCCTTGGCACGAGGCTTACACGGCACCCGCCGGCCCCGTCGTTTTCGTGATCATGGACGGCATCGGACTGGCCCCGCCGAACGACGGCAACGCGGTGTCGCGCGCGGATATACCCACGCTGCGCCGGTTGTGGCGCGCGCATGCGTCCCTGCAGCTGGCGGCACATGGCACCGCCGTCGGTTTGCCCACCGACAAGGACATGGGCAACTCCGAGGTCGGGCATACGATCATGGGCGCCGGTCGGGTGCTGCCACAGGGGGCCTCGCTGGTGCAGCAGGCCATCGCGGACGGCTCGCTGTTCGCGGGCGAGAATTGGCAGCTCGTGGTGGGGCAATGCACGGGTGCCGATGCCGGCACGCTACACCTGATCGGACTCTTGTCTGACGGCAATGTGCACTCCCACATCGACCACCTCTTCGCCCTGCTGCGGCAGGCAGACGCCGCGGGCATCGCCCGGGCGCGCGTGCACCCGCTGCTGGACGGCCGCGACGTAGAGCCGCACTCGGCACTGCGCTATCTGGACAAGCTGGAGGCCCTGCTGGCGGAGATCTCGGCGCAGCCCGGGCGCGATTACCGCATTGCCTCCGGTGGCGGTCGCATGCGCACCACCATGGATCGCTACTGGGAGCGCCCGGACGTGGTGGAGGCGGGGTGGAAGGCCCACGTGCTGGGCGAAGGGCGCCACGCCAGCAGCGCCCGCGAGGCGGTGGAGGCGTCCTACGCGGACCAGGTCTCATCGGACCAGGACATCCCGGCCTTTGTCGTCGTCGATGCCGAGGACAAGCCAGTCGGCACCATCGAGGACGGCGACACGGTGCTGCTGTTCAACTTCCGTGGCGACCGCTCCATCGAGCTGTCGTCGGCGTTCGAGAACGACGACTTCGACTTTTTCCGGCGCGGACGGCGGCCAGACGTGCTCTTCGTCGGCATGCTGCAATACGACGGCGACCTGATGTTGCCCAAGCACTGCCTGCTGGTGCCACCGTCCATCGGCAACACCATGATCGAGCTGCTGAGTGCCGGTGGGGTGCCCAGCTTCCACGTCGCCGAGAGCTCCAAGTTCGGGCACGTCACCTACTACCTGTTCGGCATGCGCTCCAAGCCCTTCTCCCGTGCCTCGGTTCGGGAGGTGGGCTCAGGCGGCCTCGACCCCGCGGACCACCCGGAGATGCAGGCCGCCGCGGTGGCGGATGCCGTCATCGAAGCCATACGCTCCGGTGACTACCAGCTCATCGTCGTGAACTTCGCCAATGGCGACATGGTCGGGCACACCGGCGACCTGGAGGCGGCGGTCAAGGCCGTGGAGGCCGTAGACGCCGCCGTAGCACGTATCAGCACCGCCGTCGATACCTGCGATGGCGTGCTCGTGCTCACCGCGGATCATGGCAATGCGGAAGAGATGCTGCAGTGGAGCGCCAAGACCTCGGCATTCAAGCGCGACGCGGCCGGAAGGCTCATCGCCAAGACCAGCCATACGCTGAACCTGGTGCCCTTCGTCATCATCGACAGGCGCCATCCCCAGGGCTATGCGCTGCGCCGGGACTTGGCCAGGCCCGGTCTCGGCAACATCGCCTCCACCATCATCAACCTCTTGGGCTATGCCGCCCCGGAGTCCTACGAGCCGTCGCTGATCCGGCCCGTGGCGGACGACCTTCGCTAGCGCCCGAGTGCCGAATCCCTGCTGCCAGCGACTGTGGCGGCTTCAAGCGTCGGCCCCCCTGACTTGCGCCTCGGTGCGCTCGCCAATTGCGGGTCCGAGCAGAATGGCAACGGGCCGCGTCGTCGGGCTCGCATCGAGCGCGATGATCAGGGCCATCGTCAGCGGCACCGACAGGAACACGCCGATGGTGCCCAGCACCCAGCCCCAGAACAACAGCGACAGGAACACGGCCAGGGTCGAGATGCCGAGGCCACGGCCCATGATCTTGGGCTCCAGGACGCTGCCGATCAGCGTATTCGCGGCCATATAGCCCAGCACCACCAGCAGCGTCGTCGGCAGGTCCGTCTGCACGAGGGCCATGAGCACCGCGGGGATGGCCATGAGCACGGCGCCGACGAAGGGGATGAAGTTCAGCACGAAGGCGAGTATCCCCCAGAGCGCTGCGAAATCGATGCCGAGCAACCAGAGCCATAACCAGATGCAAGTGCCGGTGGCCAGGCTGGTCAGCGTCTTGATACGCATGTATTGGTTGATCGCGGTGACGATGCGCCCGAGGCGCGCCTCGCCCGCCGGCGAGAGTGCGAAGGCCGCCTGCAGCTTGGCCGCCAGGTCCGGCGCCTCCGCCAACATGAACACGACGGCGAGCAGTACCAAGAGGCCCGTCGCGAAGGTGCCGCTCGCGCTGCTGAGCGCGCTGCGCACGAGACCGGTGGCGGCAGATGGATTGAGCAGATCCGGCACGGCCTCGCGGGAGTGGTCCATGCCGAGGTTCTCCAGCCAGAGCCCGGCCCGGTCGCTCAACGCCAGCAGGCGCTCCTGGTAGGTCGGCAGGCTCTCGCGGAAGCTCTCCAGTGCTCCGGTCGTCAGGAGCGCGAACAGGCTCCCGACGTCGAGGAGCACGAACAGCACGATGCCCAGCGCCAGGTATTTCGGCACGCCGCGACCGCGCAGCCAGCGCAGTGGCGGTGTGGCCACCACCGCGATGAAGACCGCGAGCAGTATCGGTGCGAATACCGACGCACCTGCCTGGATGAACAGGACCAGGATTGCGATGGCCGCCGCGACGACCACCGCCCGAGCAGCTGGCGAGAATCCAGCGAGCGCGCGCATTGTCATCGCCCGTCAGCTGCCGGTGCCCATGGTCGCCACGCGCGCCGACCGGTACAACAGCCACAGGGAGATACCCATGACGAAGATCTCCGCGGTGAGCGTGAGCAGCAATTGATTCATGGCGATGACGTCCAGGGCCGAGATGGATTGGGATGGATCGCCGCCAATGGCGGGCGCTACCATCAGGCCCGTCTGGGGTGTGGCGAGCAGCACCGACAACAGCCGCGACCCGGCGCCCAACAGCAGCAGCACCGAGAAGCCGATGCCGAGGATGCTGGCCCAGATGCCGATCCAGAGGGTGTTGTCGACGCTGCGCTGCGACGGTATGCGGCTCGGGTCCTGCAGCCGATGACCGATGCGTGTATAACGGTAGAACCAGAAGGTGGTGAAGAGCATGACCAGCAGACCGCCATAGGACAGGTAATTGCTCAGGTCGATCGATTGGGCGCCGGAGCCCGACCCGCTCGGGACCACGAGAAAGATCGCGATCAGGATGGGCACGATCAACAGCAGCAGCTGGATGAAAAACCCGATCCAGCCCCCGCGCTTGAATTGTGTGCCCAGGCGCTTGGCGTCATCCGCAGACCAGGTCGCTGTGGCAATGTCGGTCATGGTTGTGTCCTCGCTTGTCGTTGGTCGCTCGTCGGGTTGATTGCCGCTCATACGGCAAGGAACGAAAAGATCAGCTGCGCCGCTGGCGTCCCTGGGTCTAGCGCGACCGCCGCTCGCAGCGCGCCGGCAGGAGTCGGGCCGGCAGCGTGCTGTGCTCGCAGCTCCAGACGACACCCGTGACGGTTTCGATCGGCGAGTAGACCAGGCAGTCGGCGTCGCCGATGGCGGCGATATCGAAGCGCACGTGCAGGCTGCCGGGCGTCGGCTCGGCAGCAACTCGGATGCTCGCGACGGGGGCCGGCCCATAGCGCTCTGGAGGGGGGAAGCCGGCTTCGCGGTTGTCGGCCGGGAATCGGCCGTGCGCCGCGCGATAGGCTGCGATCTCCCGCAGCATCGGCTCGGATCGCGCGAGCGCGACGGCGATCTCGGCTCTTATGGCGGCATAGTACACGGCCGGCACGGCCAAAGTCATCAGAATGCTGACAATCGCCAAGACCAAGAGGATATTGTTCAGGCGCCGCCGGCCCTGGCGACGCTCGGCGCGGGCTCGTCGATGCCGGGTCGTCACTCGTCGCTCCGGCGCGGCCCCTCGTCGCAGCCGAGACCGATCTCATGAAGCCCTGTGCCCAGGTCGATCAATCGCTCGGCCAGGGCGTCGCGATCGGCATCATAGGGGTCGATCCCACTGAGGCTCTCTCGCAGCTCCCTGATCCGCGCTTCCAGCGCATCCAGGCTCTGGTTGGTCTCGGCGATCAGGTCTTCGAAATACTCCCCGTCGCGCACCGCGACCCGCTGCGACAGATCTCCCGCGGCAAGCGACCTCAGCACCCGTCTCACGCCGAGCACCGGCCCGAGGATCCGCTTGCCGGTCAGTACCGAGAACAACAAGGCTACCGCCAGCAGCAGCGCCTCCACCGCGGCGACGGCGAGCGGATACCAGGGGCTCAGGCCCACGCCCTGTATCGATGGGTGCAGCAGGAAGGCGCCGAGCAGGATCAGGTTCACAAGAATGACGGCGATCAGCACGGCGGTGAAGGGGGCGCCGAACCCAAGCGGAACGTCCAGGATCAGCCGGCGACGGCGCTCCGGCCTGGCGTATGCGGGGCCTTGCTTGCTCATCGACCCGGCGCCTCGGCCAGGCGAGCGCCGGCGGGTGGCGAGCTGGACCGGGAATGTCCGCACTGGGCGGGCGCCGATGCACGGCGGCTCTTTGCTCGGTGAATCTGGTGGGTATGCGGCGGCATGGTTGCGTGCTCGAGGGTGCTGGCGCTGCGGCGCGCCGGGCGAGATCCTCGCCCGCGGCCTGGCCCGCGGGCTGGGCCTAAGATTTTTGTCGATTTTCAGACCAGCTTGCTTGTCTTTGCGCCCGCCTGCAGCGTCGCGCCAACGGCCGCATCGCGCGACTCTGCGCCTGTTGGCACGGCTTGCAGGCAGGCGAGAACAGGGCGCAATCTGGTATGAGAATCTCCGGTATGAGAATCTCCGGCGATCGCCCAAGTTTAGGGAGATTGTCGCCGGCCGCCTATGCTGCGGACTGTATTGCGGCGCGTCGGTCCGCCGGCCATCGAGGTCATCGATCAAGACGATCATCCTGCTGTGCCGGCACATCCGCGAAACGGCCGTCGCCCGAGTGCTATGATCCACCCCCCGGATCCGCCCCCCGTCGGGCGACCGCTCCTGGCCCCGATGCCCTCCGCGACACCTAGCCCTGTTACGCTGGCGCCATGCCCCAGGGCGCCGCCCAAGCTGAAGCGAGTCCCCATGCAGTCATTCGTTCGGATACCGGTTGGAGGCAACACCAGGTCTGAGGTTGGCCCCGGAGCAGCTGCCCGCGGTTCTGCCGCATTGGCATCGCTGCTTGTCGCGGCGCTCGCCGGTTGCGGCGCGGACCAGGCGCAGCAAGGTTCCCCCGAGCCGCCGGCGGTGGGCGTTATCGAGGTCAGCGAGCAGAAGGTGAGCCCCTTCTTCGAGTTCGTCGGCAAGACCCGCGCCGCCGAGACGGTGGCGCTCCGGGCGCGGGTGACGGGCTTCCTCGAGGAGCGCAACTTTCAGGAGGGCGGCGCCGTCGAGAAGGAGCAGGTGCTGTTCCAGATCGAGCCGGAGCAGTATCAGGCGACGCTGTCCCAAGCCGAGGCGTCTCTGGGCGCCGCCGAGGCCTCGCTCAACCGTGCCGAAGTCGATCTCAAGCGCTACCAGGAGCTGCGCAGGAACAACAACGTGAGCCAACAGGAGGTGGACAAGACCCAGGCCGAGGTGCTGGTGCAGCAGGCCGCGGTGGAGACGGCCAGGGCCGACATCGAGAAGGCCAGGCTCAACGTCGACTACACCGACGTGATCGCCCCCATCGCCGGGCGCATCGACGCCGCCGCCTTCGACGTGGGCAACCTGATCGGGCCGGACTCCGGCGTGCTGGCCACCATCAATCGAATGGACCCGATCAAGGTCACCTTCTCGATCTCGGAGACCTGGTTCTTCGAGCTGTCGCGGGCCGAGGTCGAGGCCGAGCGCGCCGGCAAGAGCACGGACGAGTGGACCCATGTGCCCCTGATCAGGCTCCCGGACGGCAGCCTCTACGAGCACCCGGGCGAGTTCGACTTCGTCGACAACAAGGTCGACGAGAAGACCGGCACAGTCACCGCACGCGCCGTGTTCGCGAATCCGGATCTGCTGCTCTTGCCGGGTCAGTTCGTCACCGTGGTGATCGAGCGCAAGGAGGCCGTGGACCGGGTGCTGATCCCGCAGGCGGCGGTCCTGACGGATCAGGGGGGCACCTATGTGCTGGCGGTCAACGACGAGGATGTTGTCGAGACGCGGCGCATCGAGACCGGCCAGCGCTTCGGCCCGAGTCTGGTGGCTGAGCAGGGACTGGAGGCCGGTGAGCGCATCGTGCTCTACGGCATCCAGAGGGTGCGCCCGGGGCTGACCGTGAAGCCGGAGCCGGCGGCTATGCCGAGCGACCCGATGGACAGCTCGACCGAGGTGTCGGTCGCGGCTGAGGATACTGCTCAGCCGGCCCCTGCCGCCGGTCCCGGCGCCGGCGCCGAGACGGCTGACGGCAAGGCTCCAGACAGCGGGGACGCCGCAGGGCAAGCCGACGAGGAAGCCACCGAAGACCAATCGGACGGCGAACAGGATCCGGAGGAGGCGGGAGATTAGGCGATTGCCGGAAACAAAGATACCGAATGGCGCAGGATTCTCGTCCGCCTTCGCGAAGCGGCAGCGCGTGCATAAGCGCGTGCATAGTCGTTCTCTGTGCGCGCTGCCGCGACAAAGCAGGCGGGCGAGAAGACAAGCCAGGCGTTAGGTTTGTTGACAGAAATCGCCTTAGCTTCCTAGTCAGCGAATAAGCGCAGCGCATTCGCGAGCCGGCGGTGGATGCGCTGCGCTTGGTCACCCTAGCTTCCCTGCCGCCTCAAACCTTTTTGCCCTCAATGCGCCGGGCAGCCGCGTGAACCGCGATTCGTCGGCGCGTGTCGCGCCAGGTTGCGCCGTCGAGAGAGCCGCCCGATGCCCATCTCCAAGTTCTTCATCACCCGCCCGAAGTTCGCCTTCGTCATCTCCATCGTCATCTCGCTGGCGGGCCTGCTCGCGCTCATGGGCCTGCCGGTGGCCCAGTTCCCGGAGATCACGCCACCGACGGTGAGCGTCAGCACCCAATACGCCGGCGCCAGCGCCGGGGTCGTCGAGCAGACCGTCGCCGCGCCCATCGAGCAGGAGATCAATGGCGTCGAGGACATGATCTACATGTCCTCCAAGTCCGACAACGACGGCCGCTACAACCTCACCGTGACCTTCGACATCGGCACCGACGCCGATATGGCGCAGGTGAAGGTCCAGAACCGGGTCGCCCAGGCGGAGCCCAAGCTGCCGGAGGAGGTCCGCCGGCAGGGTGTCAAGACCGAGAAGCAGTCCACCAACATGCTGCTGATCGTGAACCTCTACTCGCCGGACGAGACCTACGACGCCCTGTACCTGAACAACTATGCCACCATCAACGTCAAGGACCCGCTCGGGCGGGTCAAGGGCGTCGGCAAGGCGGATATCCTGGGCGTCATGGACTACGGCATGCGCTTCTGGCTGAAGCCGGACCGCATGACCGCGCTCGGCGTCAGCGTCGCCGACATCCAGAACGCCGTCGCCGAGCAGAACGTGCAGGTCCCGGCAGGCCAGATCGGCGCGCCGCCGGCGCCGACGGATCAGCAGTTCCAATACACGGTCACTACCAAGGGGCGGCTCACGGAGGTCGAGGAGTTCGCCAACATCATCATCCGCATGCAGCCGGACGGCTCGGCGATCCGGGTCAAGGATGTCGCCCGGGTCGAGCTGGGTGCCCAGGCCTACTCCGCCGCCGGTCGCCTGGACGGCCGGCCGGCGGTGGTGCTGGCGGTCTATCAGACCCCGGACGCCAACGCGCTCGCCACCGCCGAGGCGGTCAAGGCGCGGCTCGAGGAACTGGCGGAGCGCTTCCCGGAGGGCATGGAGCACGCGGTCCTCTATGACACCACCAACTTCATCAAGGCGTCCATCGACGAGGTGGTGGAGACGCTCTTCATCGCCGTGGTCCTGGTGGTGCTGGTGGTGTTCATCTTCCTGGGCGACTGGCGCTCGACCCTGATCCCCGGCATCGCCATCCCGGTGTCGCTGATCGGCACCTTCGCGCTGCTCGCGGCCTTCGGCTTCACGCTCAACACCATCGTGCTGTTCGCGCTGATCCTGGCCATCGGCATCGTCGTGGACGACGCCATCATCGTGGTCGAGAACGTGCAGCGGCTGATGGACGAAGAGGGGCTCGACCCCAAGGCGGCGACGGCGAAGGCCATGGACCAGGTGGGCGGCGCCATCATTGCCACCACGCTGGTGCTGCTCGCGGTGTTCGTGCCCGTCGGCTTCATGCCCGGCATCACGGGTCAGCTCTACCAGCAGTTCGCGGTGACCATCTCGGTGTCGGTGGCCATCAGCTCCATCAATGCGCTGACCCTGAGCCCGGCGCTCTGCTCGGTGCTGCTGAAGCCCGGCCAGGAGCCCCTCAAGTGGCTCGGCTGGTTCAATGTGCTCTTCGGCAAGCTCACCGAGGGCTATACGGCGGCGGTGAAGACGACGGTGCGTCGGGCCTTGCTGATCTCGCTGATGTACCTCGGGCTGATCGCCGGCACGGTCTGGATGTTCACCAACCTGCCGTCCGGCTTCCTGCCGGAAGAGGACCAGGGCTACTTCTTCATCGAGGTGCAGCTACCGGACGCGGCCTCGCTCACCCGCACCGAGACGGCGCTGGACCGCTTGGAGCAGCAATTGCTGGAGATCCCAGGCCTCACCAACGTGATCTCCGTGTCCGGTTACTCGCTGCTGAATGCTGCCTTCGGCTCCAACAGCGCGCTGGTCATCCCGATCCTTGCGCCCTGGGAGGAGCGGCAGACGCCCGAGACGCAGCTCCGCGGCATCGTCGCGCAGGCCCAGCGCCTCGCCGCCGAGACCGCCGACGCCAACATCATCCCCTTCGTGCCGCCGGCCATCCCGGGGCTCGGCAACTCGGGCGGCTTCAGCTTCGTGCTGCAGGACTTCACCGGCGGCGACATCGACGAGTTCGCATCCGTGATGCGCGGCTTCATCGTCGCCGCCAACGAGCAACCGGCCATCGGCTCCGCCTACAGCACCTTCCGCGCCGACGTGCCCATGCTCTACCTGGACATCAACCGCGACAAGGTCGAGACCCTGCAGGTGCCCATGAGCGAGGTCTTCACCACGCTGCAGGCGCAGCTCGGCTCGGTCTATATCAACGACTTCAACAAGTTCGGCCGCACCTGGCGGGTCATGGCGCAGGCCGAGGGCGACTTCCGCAGCCGGCCGAGCGACATCGTGCGGCTGTACGTGCAGAGCAAGGAGGGCGACATGGTCCCGGTGGCCACCCTGGCCGAGGTCGAGACCCGCACCGGCCCGCAGATCGTGCCGCGCTACAACCTGTTCCGCTCCGCCGACATCTCCGGTGACGCCGCCGCAGGCTTCAGCTCCGGCCAGGCCATCGCGGCCATGGAGGAGACCGCCCGCGACACCCTGCCCAGCGGCTTCGGCTACGAGTGGACCAGCATGAGCTACCAGGAGATCAGGGCCGCGGGTCAGGCGCCCATCATCTTTGGGCTGGCCCTGTTGTTCGTCTACCTGTTCCTGGTGGCCCAGTACGAGAGCTGGTCCATCCCGCTCGCGGTGCTCTTGGCCGTGCCTGTCGCCGTCGCCGGCGCGCTCGCCGCGACCGGCGTGGCGGGGCTCGATGTCAACCTCTACACCCAGATTGGGCTGGTCATGCTCATCGGACTCGCGGCCAAGAACGCCATCCTGATCGTGGAATTCGCCAAGGAGCAGCGCGAGACCGAGGGACTCAGCATCTACGATGCCGCCGTCAAGGCCGCGCGCCTGCGCTTCCGCGCCGTGATGATGACCGCGCTCTCTTTCCTGCTCGGCATCCTGCCGCTGGTCGTCGCCACCGGCGCCGGCGCCGGCTCGCGCGTGGCCTTGGGCACCGCCGTCTTCGGCGGCATGCTCGCCGCCACTGTGGTCGGCATCCTGCTGATCCCGGTGACCTATTACGTGGTCCAGGGCGTCCGCGAGAAGGTCAAGTCGCTGCTCGGCGACAAGCCCAAGCAGACCGCGCCCGCGCCGGCCGACTAAGGCGATTTCTGTCAACAAACAGACCGCCTGGCTTGTCTTTTCGCCCGCCTTCTGCGTCGCGGCAACGGGCACAGAGCTCGACTCTGCGCCCGCTGCCGCGCCTTGAAGGCGAGCGAAAACCCTGCGCCATTTGGTATGTTTGTTTCCGGCAATCGACTAAGACTGGATCAAGTCCCGAGCGGATCGGGTTATCGCCAAGTGTCAGGCGCCATGAAGCTGTCTCTGCCCCCACTCGCCCCACGGCCGCTGGGGCTGCGGTTCTTCCTCCTCTTCCTCGCCCTCTGCGTGCTTGCCGGGGTCGCCATCGATCGATGGCTCGGCGGGACCTTCTACGGGTACTTCGTCATGGCCTTGGGTCTCCTGCCCTGGATTTGGGACAAGGCCCGGGCAGCGCGGGACGATCGCGAAGAGCCGGCCACCCTGGTCGGGAAGTATCTCCAAGTCCAGCGGGCCGAGGCGCAAGTGCTGCCCATCCGGGAGATCTTCGGCGACGACCGCCTGCCCGACGGCTGCGATGCCGTTCGGCTGGCAGACATCTACGTGCCCATGGATGTTGCCGAGATCGCCGCGGATGCCGTCAAGACGCCCGAATTCCGCCGGCTCAGCTTGCTCCGCAACGCCGAGTCCGCGGTGCCCGTGACCCGTGCACTGGCCGAGGGCATCGCGCGCAACCGCCGCGGCCTGCGTGCCGTGCTGGTCGGCGAGGCCGGCAGCGGTAAGTCCTCGGTTGTGGCCCAGCTGCTCCACGGCTGCGGGGCCTCGGGCGATGCGCAGCCCGACGACTGGCCGCAGGCGTTGCGCGACCGGGTTGCGCTGCGCCTCGACCTGCGCCGCCTGGCCGAGGCCGACCTGTCCGCGGTCGCATCCGGCTCCACCAAGGCATTCTGGCGTGCCGTGCGCGAGGATCTCTGTACGCAGCTGGACGGCTTGGCGCCGGCGGATCGAGCCAGACCTCTGGTGATCCGAGCCGTCGAGCTGTTGCAGGACCGACTTCGGCGCCGCGGACTGCTGTTGCTGGACGGCCTCGACGAGCTGCTGGACGAGGGACAGCGCGGCCTCGCCCGCGACCTGATCGAGGCCCTGTCGCGCGGGCTCGGTGCCGGCTGTGCCCTCTTGGTCACGGCCCGCCCCTATGTCTATCCCAAGGCGGCGCTGCGCGGCTTCCGGATCATGCAGCTGCAGCCACTCAGCATCGACCCAGGGCATATCAACCAAGAGCGGCGCGGCCAGGCCGCGGCGCTGGTGGCGAATTGGCACCGCGCCCTGTTGCAGCCGCCGGCGCATACCCGGGCCTTCCTGGATGCGCTGCACCTGGAGCCGGGGCGGGCCGAGCTGGCCACCCGGCCGTTGCTGCTGACCCTCCTGGTCGCGCTCGGCCTGGAGCGCGCCGGCGATCATAGCGGCGTGCCCCTGCCGGCGGACCGCGCCGCGCTGCTGGACGAGGCCACCCGGCTGTTCGTCCGCCGTTGGCTGGAGCGCATCGAGCGTGACGCGCCCAAGCAGATCCCGGCAGAGATCGCCGGCCTGCTGTCGCGGGAGGTCTTGCGCGAGACGCTGCAGGACCTGTCGCTGGAGGTCCAGCGGGTGCGACCGGAAGCCCGTGCAGACGGCGGCGATGTCCAGATCGAGGTCAGCGAGCGCCAGTTCCTCGGCGCCGTGGTCAAGGCGCTGCCCAAGGCGCTCTACGCACAGATCGACGAGGTCGGACGACTCATCCTGCATCGTGCCGGCATCCTGTTCGACCGCGGTGGCGATGCCGAGGACCGTCGCTACGGCTACGCGCACCGGCTGTTTCAGGAGTACCTGGCGGCCTGCGAGCTGGTGGCGCGCCACCACGACGACCTGGAGCACGCGCTCGGCGACCCGCTGCGCGCCAGCCCCGGTGCCTGGCGCGAGGTGGCGCGCTTCGTGCCGGTGCACTTGGCGGCGCGGCACGGTGCGGGGCAGGCCATCGACCTGATCCTGGCGCTGCTGGGTGATGCGGGCGTCCACCCCGGGCCGACCGACGGCGACTATCAGGCCGTGGCGGCGGCCGGTCAGGCCCTCGTGGACCTGCGGCTGGCGCTGGAGGCTGCCTCGCTGACGGCCCACCAGCGCGACAACCTGGCCGCCGCCAAGCGCCGCTTCGATGCCTGGCTCTTGCGCCTCGTGGACGACCCCAGCCCGACACCGGCAACCCGCCTGGACATCGGCCGCAGCGCCGGCCGCCTGGGCGACCCGCGACCCGGCATCCTGCCCGCGGCCTGGACCGCGGGCGCGGCCGAGCCCTGCCCGCTCGATCCGGATCTGGACTTCGACTGGGTGGCCATCCCCGCCGGCCCCTTCCGCCCCGGCAGCGACCAGGCAGACCTGGATCGGCCGGACGACGACCCGGCCAAGGCGGACCCGGATGAGCTGAACCCGGATCCCAGGCCGGTGCAGCTGCCGGCCTTCGAGATTGCCCGCTACCCTGTGACCCAGGCGCAGTTCGCCGCCTTCACCCGAGGCGGCGGCTATGGTGGCCCGGAGGCCAGGCGCCCGCCCCCTTGGTGGCGCTTCTCGGACGCGGCCGAGGACTGGTGGCATGGCGGCAATCCGGGTCTGGAGCAGGTCCTGGCGGACCCGGCGTTTTCGGAGGAGCAGAAGGGACTCTACCGGCAATGGGTCGAGCAGCGGGCGAGGTCCGAGCGTCGCCGGCCCTGGTTCCTCGCCGACCCCAGCTACGCGGACTGGGTGCTGCCGAACCATCCCGTCATCGGCATCAGCTGGTTCGAGGCCATGGCCTTCTGCGGCTGGCTCAGCGTGCAGGCCAAGACTGCGGGTGAGCCCTGGACATACCGGCTGCCGAGCGAGATCGAATGGGAGCGCGCCGCCCGGGGCGCCGAGCGCCGTCGCTGGCCCTGGGGCCAGCAGTGGCGGCCCGGTGCCGCGAACACCGGGGAGGCCGGTCTGAGCGCCCTGAGTGCCGCCGGGCTCTTCCCCCTGGCCTTCCCTGACGAGCTTAGGGACGCCGCCGGCAACCTCTGGGAGTGGACCCGGACCCGCTGGGGGCCCCGGATCGGCGAGCCGGCGTTCGGCTGGCCCTTGGATCCGGGTGACGGCCGCGGCGATCCAACGGGGGCGGACCTGCGTGTCGTCAAGGGTGGAGCCTGGCTGAGCACCATGAATGCCTGTCGGGGTGCCTGCCGTTTCAGGGACGACCCGAACTACTGGTATATCGACCAGGGCTTTCGTGTGGTGCGAGTCTCCCTGGCTTGATGCTGTGCTCCTGTGCTTCTGTTTTCTGTGTTCTGTCCCCGCCGCGGCTGGGGCCGCCGGGGGGTGGGCCAAACCGAGGGGCTGGGGCCTTGGGGCTGGGGCTGTAGGGCGGATAAGCGCAGCGCATCCGCCGAGCGCAGCTAGACTCCCCAATCGGCTCGGAGCACGACGACTGACACCGAGGCGCCCTGACGATGTCCGCAACCGCCCAATGGCTCGACGGCCCTTGGCCTGGCATCCAGGCTGCCCTCGCCGCAGGAGCACGCTTGATCGAGATCCGCCGCCATGCCCAGGCGCCTGACTGACCTGTACCCCCGCATCAGCGCCTTCGAGAACCTGTGGCGCGCCTACTGCGATGCCGCTCGGGGCAAGCGCGGCACGCCTGAGGTCGCCCGCTTCGCGTTCCACGCGGAAGAGCGGCTGCTGGAGCTGGAGCACGAGCTTGCCGCGCACACCTATCGACCGGGCGCCTATCGATCCTTCTATATCCTCGACCCGAAGCGGCGGCTGATCTCCGCGGCGCCGTTCCGGGACCGGGTGGTGCATCACGCCCTGTGCCGGATCATCGAGGGCAGGTTCAACGCGACCTTCATCGGGGACAGTTACGCCAACCGGGTGGCGAAGGGCACGCATGCGGCACTGGACCGGGCGCAGCACTTCGCGAAGCGCCACCGCTACGTCTTGCAGTGCGACCTGCGCGAGTACTTTCCGAGCATCGATCACGCGATCCTGAAGGGACTCTTGGCGCGCAGGATCGCCTGCGCCGACACCCTGGCACTCTGTGGTCACATCATCGACGGCGGCGCCGGCCTGCTGGACGGCGAGTACACGCAGGTGTTCTTCCCCGGCGATGACCTCTTGGCCGCCGCTCGACCGCGGGGCCTGCCCATCGGCAATCTGACTAGCCAGTTCTGGGCGAACGTCTATTTGAACGAGCTGGACCAGGTCGTCAAGCGTGTGCTGCGCTGCCGGGCCTATCTCCGTTATGTCGACGACTTTTTGCTGTTCGCGGACGACAAGCCCGTTCTTTGGGAGTGGAAGGCCGCCATCCGCGAGCGCCTCGCCGCGCTGCGGTTGACCCTGCACGAGGGCTCCAGCACCGTTTATCCGGTACGCTGCGGCATCCCGTTCCTGGGCTTTCGGCTGTACCCGGACCGGCGCCTGCTGCGGCGTCGCAACGGGGTGATGTTGCAGCGCAGGCTGCGTTCGGCTGCGCGGGCTTGCGAGCGCGGGGATGGCCGGATCAAGCAGGTGTGGGAGCGGTATCTCGGCTGGGAGGGGCATGCGCGGCACGGCGCGACGGGTGGGCTCCGGGCGTCTCTGCTCGCGGGGGTGAGGGTAGGCCCGGGGGCTATGGCTGGCTCGGAGAAACCCGGGGCGCCGCGCAGTTGATTTGAACCCGGCGATGGCGCCCTTGGCGTCGCCGCGACCCGGGATGCTTGCATGTCCCAATCCCCCCTCTTCGCCAAGAGCGACGAGCTGCTCCGCTGGCTCATCCCGGTCGCCATCGGCTTCCCGCGCTCGCATCGCTTCGTCCTCGCCGAGCGCCTGCAGCGCACCGCGCTCGACTTCCACGAGCAGCTCATCGCCGCCGCCAAGGCGGATGATAGCCTGCCGATGCTCCGCCGTGCCGATCTGACCCTGGAGCGCCTGCGCTTCCTGATCCGCCTCGCCCACGACCTCGAGCTCTTGAGCCACGGCCAATACCGCCATGCGGCCGGCCTGTTGACGGAGGTCGGTCGCTTGCTCGGTGCCTGGATCAAGCGCGACAATGCCCGGCGGCGGGATGGGGATTAGCTCCAACCGTCCGGGCCGGGCCGCTCGCGCCTGTCGGGGTGCCTACCGCAACAGGAACAACCCGAACAACTGGAATAACAACCAGGGATTTCGTGTGGTGCGAGTCTCCATCGCTTGCCGGAAGGAGCCGAGTACGTCTCGCCGGAAGCTCCTGCGGTTCAAGGGCCGCGGGACGGGCAAACAAGCCAGCCAGGTCTTGTCCGGGTCGCGCCTGTCTTGGCGCCACTGCCAAGCCAGCAGGCCGAAAAGTCCGACCGCCCCGCGTCCCGCCCGGGCTTGGCCCGGGCGCGGCGCGGGGCCCCTTCGCAACAGCGGGCGCAAGGGCTGGGAGCCGTGAGACGAGTGCTCTTGAGCCCTTGGGCGCCGCTCGCCCTCAGGGTGCTCCGCATCGGACTCGGCGTCTTTGGCTGGCACGCCTCGGCGCGGTGGCTCGGTTTCTGGGGCTGCTTGGGCGTCACGGCGACGGTCCTGCTGGTCGCATGGCCCGGCTGGCTCGGCGCGCGGCTCAACGTCCCTAATGCGGACCGGGTCGCAAGCGCCCTGCGCGAGTACCTGCGGCGGCAGATCAGTGCCAGTAACGAGCTGCCGCTCAGCGTCATCTTGCCGGACGCCGGCCTGCCGGGGAACCGCGTCGCCATTGCGCTCGATGCCGTCTAGGTGCCGATGAAGGTCCGGGTACGCGGCTCGCCGGCGGCCGACGAGGCGAGCCATGCCGCCCGTCCGAGGGCCAGTGTCGGACCAGATGTTGCCGCGGTCGCAGCGGCTGCAGATCGCCACTTGGCGCCGGCAGCGGGCGCAATCGAACAGGCGTGCGCTGGTGCACACCGGCGGCTCCTCCCGGTGAGCGCTGGATTGCAGCCCGCGGGCGAGCGCTACTCGCCTCACCAGCTTCGCTGGCGACTTCCCGTCCTATTCACGAACGATGCGCGGGTTTGGACCGCCGTTCACGGCTGTACGCGGCCGGCGAGCATGGGGCGCAGCCGATGGCCGAGCCAGTGCCTCGGCGTCGTGCGGCGCTCAGGTTTGGCGAGTCTCGGCTGCGTGTGCCTGACTGGCCCCACCAGGGGTCCCCCTCGCTAAGGGCCGGCGGATTCTTCACAACCCCTGAGCGCTTAATTTCGATATTCCTAGGAATATCCTTGAAAGCGGGCGCGCCAAGCACTATCATCTGCCTTATGAGGATACCTGTGCTCGCAGCCCGACTGGAGGCGCTCGGCCATGAGACGCGCCTGACGATATTCCGCACCCTGGTGCGGGCCGGCAGGAACGGCTTGCCGGTGGGCGCCCTGCAAGATCACACCGGGCTCGCGCGCTCGACCCTGTCTCATCACCTACACAGACTGATATCGGTCGGTCTCGTTAGCCAGCGCCGTGCGGGCACGACCCTGTACTGCTGCGCCGAATATCCGGCGATGAACGAAACCCTCGGGTCGCTGCGTGCGGAGTGCTGCGTCGATGTGCATGACGGCGCCCCCGGGGCAGAGGAGGCCGACCCGCAGTACCCAGGGAGCCAACCATGACCCAGCTTGCTCTGGCAACCCGTCGCTACAGCTCCAGGATCGACCCGGCCTGGCTGTTGCTTGCCGTTGCGCTGCTTGCCCTGGCCTTGGTCGACGCCACTCAGGCACGCGCGAGCCTGGGTTTCACGGTGGATGCGCTGATCGGCGTCAGCCCCTTCCTGGCCCTGTCCCTCGGCGCCGCCGCCTATGCCAAGGCAAGCGGCGCCGACTATCTGATTGTAAAGGTGTTTTCCGGACACATGGCGAGCATGATCCTCGCCGCGGCGCTGATCGGCGCGGTCTCGCCCTTCTGCTCCTGCGGGGTCATCCCCTTGATCGCGGCCTTGCTCAACATGGGGGTTCCGCTGGCGCCGGTGATGGCGTTCTGGCTCGCCTCGCCACTGATGGACCCGTCCATGTTCTTCCTCACCGCCGGCACGCTGGGCATCCCCTTTGCCGTCTACAAGACGGCGGCCGCTGTCGGTGTCGGCTTGCTCGGAGGCCTGGTGACCTGGCTGCTCATGCGCGGCGGCGCCTTTGCCCAACCCTTGCGTCAGGCCGCAAGAAGCTGCGGATGCACCAGCAAGGCAGTCAGCAGCCCCGATGAGATCCGGTGGCGATTCTGGGGCGACGCCGATCGCCGTGCGACCTTTCGACAGAACGCCATCAAGAACGGCCTGTTCCTCGGCAAGTGGCTGACCCTGGCGTTCTTTCTCGAGAGTCTGATGCTGGCCTACATCCCGGCCGAGATGGTGACCGCGACCATAGGCGGTGAGGGCTGGCTCACGGTCCTTGCCGCCACACTCGTCGGGGTCCCGGCCTACCTCAACGGCTATGCCGCACTGCCGCTGATCGGTGGCCTGATCGAGCAAGGCATGGCGCCCGGGGCCGGGATGGCTTTCTTGCTTGCGGGCGGCGTCAGCTCCATCCCGGCCGCCCTCGCGGTCTGGGCCCTCGCCCGCTGGCCGGTCTTCCTGACCTACCTCGGTCTCGCGTTCATTGGCGCCTTCGGCTTCGGGCTCGCGTTCACCTGGCTCTCCTGAGCCGTGCGCTGCCCGGCCGCACCCCCGGTCTGCTGGCATGCGGCACAACACCCAGACGCAACCGGCCCGGACAGATCCGGTGGAGTGGAGGTATGCAACAGAGTCCCCGGCCCCAGCGTCTCGCAGCCGAGCTCATCGGCACCGCCGGACTGCTGGCGGTCGTCGTTGGCTCCGGGATCATGGGCGAGGGCCTCGCTGGGGGCAATACCGCCATCGCGCTACTGGCCAACGCGCTGGCGACGGGCGCCATACTCGTGGTGCTGATCACCGCATTCGGGCCGCTCTCCGGCGCGCACTTCAACCCGGCGGTCACCCTTGCCTTTCTGCTGCGTCGCGAGATCAGCCCCCGCGATGCCCTCTCCTACGTGATCGCCCAGGTGCTCGGGGGCATCGCCGGCACGCTCGCGGCCCACGCGATGTTCGAGCTGCCGCTGCTGCAAATCGCGGAGACCGCCAGGAACGGCTCGGCCCAGTGGCTCTCGGAGGTCGTCGCCACCTTCGGTCTGGTAGGCACCATCCTCGCCACCCTGCGCTATCGACCTGAGGCCGTTGCCTATATGGTCGGCCTCTTCATCACCGCCGGCTACTGGTTTACGGCTTCCACGTCCTTTGCCAACCCGGCAGTGACCATCGCGCGCACCTTCACGGATACCTTCTCCGGCATCGCCCGCGCGGATGCGCCCGCCTTCATCATCGCCCAGCTGCTGGGTGCGGTCGTGGCGACCATGGTGCTGGGCTGGCTGCTGCCGGCCGCGACCGAATCAGAACGGCGGCCAGCCCAGGCCTCAGACTAGTCCAAGCCGGCAGAAGTCATGGACCCGTTTTCGGCGCTGGGGCTCGCAAACGAGCCTCGTCCAGGTCGGTTACGCCACGACCGGAAAGGCGGTCGACATCTCTGCCCTCCTGCCCTAGGCAGCAACACCTTTGCCCGTTGGACCAGATGCGCGAGTCAGACCTTTCGTGTATTCCGCTCGATCTCGGCCAGGCACATCGAGGTCTGTGCCTGGGAACGGATCTCCGTCGCCCTTACGAGACCATAGCGATAGGCCGCATAACCACCCAGGCCGCCGCCGGCCAGGGTCGCCGCGGCCTTGAGCAGGCCGCAGCAGACCAGGCCCGCACCAAGTGCGAAGCCGACGAGAACGCCCCCGACTGGAAATAGCGCCATCGTCATCTTCGCCGATTGGTACATATTCCTGCTGTGCTCTTCGAAGACCTTTGGGTCATAGGTCGTGGACATGGATGTGCCTCCTTCTCGTTGGATTGCCTTGCCGACAAGCCGCTACCTCGGTCCGGAATCCTGCAGAGAAGCGGTAGTGCCGGCTCTTGCGCTCAAGCCGACCATAGCGACGGCAGAGCCTTTAAGGCGATTTCTGTCACCAAACATAACGCCTGGCTTGTCTTTTCGCCCGCCTTCTGCGTCGCGGCGGCGGGCACAGCGCTCGACCATGCGTCCGCTGCCGCTCCTTGAAGGCGAGCGAAAATCCTGCGCCATTCGGTCTGTTTGTTTCCGGCAATCGCCTAAGCAAATCGCCCCGGCAGCCGCGCGTGCAGCATTCTGCCTTGCGGGGTGCATCTGTCCGATCAGGACGGCTTCGGGATCCGAGTGCCTCGTCTCCTGTCCTCCCCCTGTGTCAGGGCGGGACGCTGCTCGGCGGACGCGAGCTGTTGCGCGGGGACTGGTCCAATCGCTCGTGCGCCAGCTTCAGATCGGACAGCAGCCTCACCGGCAGCGCCCGCAGCTGCTCCGGGCTGAGTCCCGACAGCGCGGCTTCATCCAGCTGGGCAAGGTCGTGTTTGCTGAGCTGCGCGGCAGGGGCCAGGCGGGATCGGCTTCTTCGTGCAGACTTGAACGTCTTGGCGCGATATCTTGCCACTTTGACTTAGGCTTGTCTGCCAGAACGCGGATTTCTAGAGGGGAGGGTCTGAACCGTTACTATTGATGAACCTTCCCCGACAGCAAGTCATCCAGCGGACTCGCGACCCCCTGCGCGCCCTGCCGCAACACATGCGTGTAGATCATGGTCGTTTCCACATCCGCGTGTCCGAGCAGTTCCTGAATAGTGCGGATGTCCGTGCCGCGCTCCAGCAGGTGGGTTGCGAACGAATGGCGTTTATGCCGCGTGCGGCATAAACGCCATTATTCCGCACACCCGATTATGCCGAACGGTCGGTTCGGTCCAGCTCTAAACCCTCTTGAGCAGGAACTCACGCTCCAAGCCAACCGCGTTGCATGCGGCATAATCCGGCTGTCTCCTGGCACCGGCCATGTGGCCGGTATCGCGAGGAGACACGACATGAGAAC
>JANQFI010000291.1 GCA_028277905.1 Chromatiaceae bacterium
CGCGAGCTGCTGACGGAGCTGCTCGAGGTCGATTGAGGTGAAATCCTCGTCGAGCTGGTAGCGACCGTAGAAGTTGATCTGCTGCCAGGCGACCGGGGAGACGCGCTTCAGGACCTCGGCAGAGGCCAGATCATCGTGGAGCTCAAGCTCAGTCAGCGTCTCCGACAGGATCAGGGCCTTGTAGTAGACGACCGCTTTTTCGACCAGCCTGGCGCATTGGCTCCAGACCTCCTGCTCGTGCTGTGATCTGGCCCGGAACCGGCCGCCATGAGCGTAGGCGATGGAGCGGCCCAGCTGATGATAGGCCTCGCCGCGGTTGAGCACAGGTTGCCTTCCTGCCGTCAGGCGAAGCTCCAACCTGCCGAGTCTTATCGTGCATTTGTGGTGATCTCAGGCTCTGACCCCTTGCTCCGGACCCTTTTTCCCGATGACAGTGGAAAAGCGGCCTGCCCGAGACCTGCACCGCAGCGGTGAGCATGCCCGCCCCTTGCTCGCATAGGCCCGCGCGTCGGCGGACGGATGAGCAAGCCGGGTGTTCAATCCCGCCGCCCCGCCAGCGCCAAACGGCCGAGCTTGGCGAACAGCAGGACCCAGGGTGTACCGTGCAGCAGCAGATCGAAGATGTCGATGGGCCGCACCAACTCCCCGGCGGCGAGCATCTTGAGCTTCTCCCAGAGGTGCGGCTCCGGCACGAAGGGCGCGAGTCCGAGGGTCAGGGCGATGACCAGCAACAGGCCGAGGGGCAGATGGTCGAGCCAGGTAAGCACGGCGGCGGGTCTCCCGCAGGTAGTTCTCGTGGCTGCATTATGTGCGATTCCCTCCGGCGATACCTGCTGCCGGCATGGGCACGCCCGATCGCTCAGGCCCGTGCCGGCTCCAATGCCGCGACCGGCTCCGGCTCCGGGCCGTAGACGAGGTCGTCCGTGTTCTTCGCCAACAGATCCCGCAAGCGCACAGCGAGGAAGCGGCGCCCGACCTCGAAGCTGAAGACCAGGATCAAGATCAAGGCCAGGCTATAGCCGATGCTCCAGGCCACCTCACTGCCGCCGAGGGTGTAGGAGGCCCATTCGGGGATGGTGAGATAATCGGTCAATCCTTCGGATAGCAGCGCATGGTCGATGCGCTCCTGGAACAGGGTGTAGGGGATGTAGCCGAGGAAGAAGCCGGGCAGGGCCGCGAGCGCCGTTGCGTAGCCGAGGCCGAGTCGCGCGTAGGTGCGAACCTCGCAGCCGATCATGAACACCGCGCCCACGGCGAGCAGCGGTCCGCCAAGGATGTGTCCCCAGTACAGGCCTTGGTCGCCAGCGGCGTTGGGGATGCTCCCGAACCCGAACAGCCAAGCCGTGAGGATGTAGAGGTTGAACAGCACGATGGCGACCATGAACCCCTGCAACGGCAGCATGCCGCGGAACATGCGGTAGGTGCACAGCGGCACGCCATCCTTGCAATAGCGTTCCTTGCTCATCAGCGCAGACTCGGGAGCCATCACCGAGCATTCGGTGCCGAAGCCGCACTTGGCGATGCCTATGCCTAGCAGCAGCCCGGGCAGCATCAGCCAGCTCACCTCGGCCCAGCCGATCTGGGCCACGCTGCCCTGGATGCGGTCGCCGAAGATGGCGAGGACCAAGGGCACGCCGAGAAATAGCAGCAACAGGCCGACCAGGAGCAGCCGCAGCGGGTCCCGCCAGGGGCGGTAGTCGGGCCGGTAGCCGGGGTTGGCGTTGAGTGGCTCGGTCGCGTGCCTGCGGGCGATGTCGCGGGTCTCCTGGTGCCGGAAATAGCCCCCCAGCTCGGCCCACAGGGCGAGCTTGAAGGCCAGGAACGCGAACGGGATGCCGGTCAGCAGGACCACCCAGGAGGCGATGCTCATGGCCGGGATGCCGCCAACGAAATGATGGGTCGTGCAACCGGCGGCGATCCGGGTGCCAAACGAGAACAGGAAGCCACCGACGAAGGCCAGCAGCAGCATCCGCCTATTGTAGTGGACCCACCCGCGCAGCTCGCGCTCGGCGATGCCCACCAGGACGGCGCCAAGGATGGCACCGATGATGGTCCAGTGGATGCCTGGCTGGTAGACCCGCCCGACCCAGTCCAACCCGAGGAACTGCTCGCTGGCCGCGTACATCTGCGCAAAGCCGGTGGTGACCACGATGAAGTCGTGGTGGCCGGAGTGGATGTAGTAGACGATCTCTGCGATGCCGACGAAAAGACCGCCGAGCCAAAAGGGCCATTGTCTGGTGATCAGGGCTTGCATGGTGCCGGGGTCCCGTTGCGTGGGGATGAGAGATGGGGGCTGGGGCTTGGCTTGGCTTGGTGTGGGATCTGGTGAAGGCAGCAGGCTGCTCCGTCGCTATCAAGGCCTCTTGCCGGGGGATGCTCGACCGCGAAGCGACAAGACATTGGCGTGGTCCCTAAGCATGCCTAAGGCGATTTCTGTCAACAAACAGACCGCCTGGCTTGTCTTTTCGCCCGCCTTTTGCGTCGCGGCAGCGGGCACAGAGCTCGACTATGCGCCCGCTGCCGCTCCTTGAAGGCGAGCGAAAATCCCGCGCCATTCGGTATGTGTGTTTCCTGCAATCGCCTAATTGGGTGCCGCCTGGAGATCCCTAGACGGCGCCGAATGTCCAGGGATGCATCAGCACGTCAACTCCGAGACGGGATCGGTGCTTCGCCGCCAGGGCTGACTCCCGGGCGCCCATGCCAGAGCGCCCGGGGCCGACGGCCGGTTTCACGATCCGGCGAGGCTCACCGGACCATGGTCTTTAGGCGATTTCTGTCAACAAACAGACCGCCTGCCTTGTCTTCTCGCCCGCCTGCTTTGTCGCGGCAACGCGCACATAGAACGACTATGCACGCGCTGCCACTTCGCGAAGGCGGACGAGCATCCTGCGCCATTCGGTCTGTGTGTTTCCGGCAATCGCCTTAGCGCTCCCGACACAAAGAGCCAAGGCCGGCAGCAAGGTGGCCCGTCGTCGACTCAGGCAACGCCTGGCTAATCGATAGACATGGTGGCCAGCGGGCGGGCCGGGTCCTTGGTCCACTCATGCATGGAGCCGTCGTAGAGCTTGGCCTGCTCGTTGCCGAGCAGCTCGTGCAGCACGAACCAACTCAGTGCGCCTTGACCGCCGGACCAGCAGTAGGTGATGGCAGGCTCATCGGTGTCGACGTCCATCATCACCGCCACTTGAGCGATCTGGTCGCTCGGATAGAACCGGGCGATGCCCTTGCTGTTGACCTGGGTGCCCATCGGCCAGGACTTGGCCGTGGGGATGTGGCCCTTGCGATCCGCCTGGGTGAGCTTGGGGTGATAGGTCAGGCCGATGTAATCCTCGGGATCGCGGACATCGAGGATCTGGACGCCGTCGTCGTCGATAGCCGCGGCGACTTCTTCCGCCGTCGCGAGCAGCTCGGTCCGTTCGGTCTGCGCGCGGTAGTTGCCGCGCCGCGGCTTGGACTCGTCGAACCTGACCTCGTGGCCGTCGGCAATCCACTGCTTGGTACCGCCATCCAGGAGGGCGACGTCGTCGTGGCCGTAGTATTTGAGCATCCAGTACAGGCGTGCGGCGATCAGGGCGTCCTGTTTGCTCTCACCGTTGCCAACGATGACCACGGCGCTGTCGTTGCTGACGCCGCTCGTTTTCATCAGGCGGTCGAAGGCCGGACGCGGCAGCAGCATGCCTTTGAGCTCGACGCCGCCCTCTTTGACCTTCGCACGGACATCCTTCCAGGGGATCAACACGGCGCCGGGGATATGGCCGGCGACCGGCTTGTCCTTGCTCTCCTTCTTACCGACGCCGCAGGGATTGACGGCGGCAGCCTTGGGGGCCTCCCGCTTCATGAAGCTACCCGGGGCGGTGCGCACGTCCAGTACGACCACATCGTCCAGGTTCTCGGCGAGCCAGGCAGTGTCCACCAGGGGGCCGGGCGTCGTGCGAGCCTGCAGGCCGGTGGCCAGCAGGAGCAGGGTACAGCCGATCATCACCGTCCAGTGAGCGGTTGGGTTACTCAGTCGCAGTGGCATGGATATCCTCCTCGGATCGAACCGAAATTGGGCCGAACCCGGATGAACCGGACCCGGATCCTTTCGGTTACAGGTTTATCAGAAGATTCTAAAGTTATGATAATACGGCGTTTTTGGCTGGCGGAAGGCTACCCTATTCGGGGCTCAAGTCAATACCTTGTCGCCGCCTCATGGCCGGTCGATCCGAGCGGGCAGGGGCGGGACCGCCTTTGCGGTCTGCGGCTTGGGCGCTGGGTGCGACGCGCAGGTTGTCTCGGCCTCCATCCATGCGCCGCAGGCTGCCCGATAGAGGACGTAAGGGCTGGCACTGCTCGCGGCGCGGGCTTGTTGCAGCAGGCGTCGCGCGAAGAACTGGTCGTCCGAGGTCAAGTCGCCAAGCACCGCGGGGTAGACCACCTCTTGGTAGAAGGCATCGGGTTCCACCAGAATCCGGGCCGTTGCCCCTTGTGCAGGAGCCAATGACAGGGACAGCGTCACGGCCTGATCCGGCATCAGGCGCGTGTCTGCCTCCTCGATCAACCCTAGATCCGGGTCCAGCGCCAGGGTTCGCTGGATCAGATGCTCCACACGATCTGCGGGGTTGTCGGCGGCCTGCAACTGCAGGCGGATCCGCGGCGTGGCATAGGTGGGCACCGCGTGCCCTGCACCGGTGTTGCGGACCAGGAGGCGCACGCCGTCCGCCACACGCATCAGCTCGATGCGCAACGCTCGCCGGGCCGTCGCCGGGTCATGGATGCCGCGGAAGGCATGGCTGCCTCCCGGCATATGGCAGTCCTGACAACCGACGCCCGCGCGCGCATGCCGCGAGCCGGCCCATTCTTCGTGCGTGTTCTCCAGTGGCTTCCCGGCCAACACGCCGACGCCCTCCGGAAACTGGTGACAGGGTGCACAGAAGTCGCTCTGCCGGAACAGCGGTAGCCCGGTGACGGCACCATGCAGTGTCTCGGATTTATCATTAGGCCCATAGCGCCGATGGGCGCGCACGTGGCAGCCGGCGCAGTCCACACCGCCGGCACCGGCCGAGGCTTGCACCAGCAGCGCATGTTCTGGTGCCTCTTGCTCCGGCGTCGCTTGCATGGGTGCCGACAGGATGTGTCGCTGCTGCTCGACGCGTGGTGCATGGCAGCTGAGGCAGTGGGCGGCGTCGGCGGCACTCATGGCGGGCAGCTGCCCGAGCAGACCTGGGCCAAGGGCCTCAGCATGCAGCGAGCCGCGCCATTCTTCGAATTGGCGCACGTGGCAGAGTCCGCACGCCGTTGCATCCAAGGGCTTGGTGAGCTCCACGGCCAAGGCGGGCGGCTCGCCCTGGTCTGGGATTGGCAACTGCCAGAAGTCCCCCGCGTCCAACGCGATGCCGACCGATGCCGCCATGGTCATGAGTCCGGCGACTGTGAACAGTCCATAGCCCGGGCAAGCCGTTCGGCGCATGGTCCTGTCGGATTGCGGTCGATTGCAAGGGTCGGTTCGGAACAGGTCGGGAGCCTCCTGGGGCCCCTCTTGGTGTCACGGAATCAGTTGGTGCCACAAGATGAGCGCTCGTCTGATGCTGACGTGGCCCAGGCTGAGTCGCTGGATGTGGTGATTGTAGAGCGCCGCGCAACCTTGCCGGGCGTCTTCGCGGTGCTCGCCGGCGCGGCAGCGCTTTCAGGGAAGACCAGGGACGATGACGAAGGTGGTGACGGGCGCGCGCAGCTGCGCACCCCATGCGTTCTTCGCAGAGTCCTACCGGCGAAACGGGACGGATCCCCTACGCCTCGGCGTCCATCCGCTGCAACCTCATGAGACCTTCGCGCCCACCTGCGATGCCCCCGTGGTGGACCCTCGGGTTGTGTCCGATTCCGGCGGACACCGAGAGCATCGCTGGGTTATCGAACCGACGGTGCGTCTCGGCGACGCCGAGTGGCGCGTGGAGATCACCTCGACGGACCGGGAATCCAGGCTCTGTCCTAAGGCGATTGCCGGAAACAAATAGACCGAATGGCGCAGGATTCTCGTCCGCCTTCGCGAAGCGGCAGTGCGTGCATAGTCGTTCTATGTGCGCGTTGCCGCGACAAAGAAGGCGGGCGAGAAGACAAGCCAGGCGGTCTGTTTGTTGACAGAAATCGCCTAAGCTTGTTGGGGCGGACCACTATGGCCGGCCGTATCCTGGTCGATCCCTGTGCCTCCTGGCTGGCTGACGGGCGAGCGCATCTGACGCTTGTACATCCAGAGGCATTCGCCCCAGAGAATACAGCGAACGGAGCGCATGAAGATCGCAATCCGCTCGCATAATACGAAGCTCTATTGCGGGCGCTGATTACGGGCGACGATGAGGCGGCCGGCGATTGACCGCACAACGCGCGCCAGATCAGGGGGTAGGATCCGGCCGAGCCAAGGCAGCAAGCGCCAGCGCCAGGCTGCGTTCCGAGCAGGAGACGAACAATCGGCGCGTCCATGCGCGCGTCTTCGACCCTGGCTCGGAACTCCTTAGGGCAGCCAGTTGATCGCCGCAAGAACGTCTACTTGGCCAAAGCCATAGATCGCATTCGGGTACTGGGTGTAGTGACGACCACCGCACTCATCAGGCCCCGGAGGATTACCCAAGCCCTGATCGGTGGTGCGGGTCAGCGCACGATAGATCTCGATGAGCCTCAGGCTTGGGTCGGCCGACAGCAGTAGGGCAGCCGCTCCGGCGATATGGGGCGCGGCCATGGAGGTTCCGGACAGGATGGCGTAGGAGGTGTCACTCGACCTGTACGACGAGCGAACCGACGAGCCCGGGGCGACGATGTCGGGCTTCAAGGGGCGGAACACGCCAGGGCCCTTGGAGCTGAAGCTGGACAGCACGTCGCTGCTGGTTGTGGAGCCGACGCCGAAGGATAAACGGTAATCGCCTGGCGAGCCGGCAGTATTGCAGTTGGAGCCGGCGTTACCGATGGAGAAGACAGGCAGAATGCCCATCTGGATCCAGGAGCGGACATAGGACTCGTACCAGGGATTGCCCCCGCTACCGCCCCAGGAGTTGTTCACGATATCGGGGATCTTGGAGCAATCGGGGTTGTTGCCCAGACGATCGTGGGGGCAAGCGATGAACTGGGCCGACTTGATGAGCGCGATATCCGAGCAGGAATTGGTCTCGCAGCCCTTCGCAGCGATCCACATGGCGTCGGGGGCAACACCGATGTCGTTGCTGAAGGGGCCGAGGCCATCGCCGCCGACCATGGTACCCATGGTGTGGGTGCCGTGCCCATCGTTGTCGCCAGGGGCGTCGGGGAAGAAACCGGTCGGATCGTACCAGTTGTAGTCGTGGTCGCCGGGGCCACCGCGATAGCTGGACTGCAGCGCTTCGTGGGTCCAACGGACACCCGTGTCGATATTGGCGACGACTACGCCTTCGCCCGTGTGACCCATGCCCCAGACATCGTCGGCATTGATCTTGGCGACACCCCATTCGACCGCGTCGACGTCACTCGGGGCACCGTAACGTGCCACCGGCAGGTCGAGCGGCACCTCGTGATTGGCGCGCAGGTAGGCCACGCCGTCCATGTCGGCCAGGGTGGCGGCGAGCTCGAAATCGCCGGAGGGAATGAACAGGCTGTTATTGATCCACAGAACCTCGTAAGCGACACCTAGATCATCGAGATACGCACGCACGCCCTGCTGCGACGACGCGGCGTGCGCTACCTTCAGCTCGTAAACGGCCGTTGCGCGGTCGATACGGTTGCTCAATTGGGTAGCGGCCTCGACATCGGCCTCGCTATCGAACTTGACAAAGAACCCAGCGCTTCCGTGGGTGCTCAATTGATCTTGCAGGAGCTCATCATCGAACGTCCCTGCGGCAACATCCGTAACAGAAAGGCCCAGTAGGATCGCCACGGCAGCCGCTGAGGCGATGAGATTGGTGCTACCACGCGACATTTTGCTTCCTCCAGTCGTGCGTGAATTGTGGAGAATTCCACTGGGTAATTATAGCATCGCGTGCCTAGCCGGTACCGACGACGACCGATCCGCCTGTCGAGCCGCACCGACTCCGCGTCGCCACCTGCGGGGATTGATGCTGGCGATTGCCCGCGCCGTCGGCGCCGGAGCTGATCGCCGTCCGGCTTGCCGTCCGCTGGACCTCCGAGGCCCTGTTGGGCGTGGCAGTGGTGCTGAGCATCACCGGCGCCTTACCCGGACTGCGCGGAGCGCACGCTGCGCAGTTCTTCCAGCAAGCGGGCCGCCTGATCGCGCTGCCCGAAGTCCGGGCCCGCGGATTGCAGCAGCTGGGTCAGCTGCGCCATCGCCTCCTCGGTGCGGCCGAGCCCCTTCAGCGCCACCGCGATGTGAAAGGCAATGTCCGGATCGCCGGCGGCGCGGGTCTGCGCATCGCGTAGGTACTTGAGTCCCTCGGTGAGCTCGCCGCGGCTCACCAGCACCCAACCCAGGGTGTCGCCGGTTTCCGCCGCGCTAGGCAGTAGCTCATGGGCGCGACGCGCGTAGACCAGCGCGCGGGGGTCGTCGAAGTCGTTGTAGATGACGGCCAGGTTGTTGAGCAGCATAGGGTTATCGGGGGCGCGCTGCAGGCCCTGCTCGAACAGAGCCAGGGCGCGCTCGTGATCACCTAGCGCATAGTAGCCCTCGCCCAGGGCCTGCATCACGACGCCGTCGTCGGAATGCGCATCGAACCAGGACTGGAGGAAGGCCACGCCCTCGGCCATGCCGCCGGCATCGCGCTTGGCCTCGAATGCGCGCATGGCCAGCAACGGCGAGTTGTTGAGCTCCAGTGCGCGCGCGAACGCCTCGAAGGCCGCCGCGTGCTGCCCCTGCACGCTGAAGACCAGTCCCATCAGGTGATCGGCGTAGGGCTGGTCCGGGAAGTCGTCGCGCAGCTTGTGCGCCACCTCTAGGGCGTCGTCGATGCGGCCACGCTCGATGAGCAGCTCGCCGAAGCGCAGCCGCGCCGGCAGGTAGTCCGGATCGCCTTCGGTGGCCTTCTGCAACGACCAAAGGGCGCCATCGCTATCACCTGCATCACGCTGCAATAAGGCGATCCTGAGCAGGCGGCGCGCGTCGTATCCGGCGAGGCTGGAGCCGCGGCGCAGCGCGACCTGCGCCGTAGCGCGGCGACCGCTGGCGATGTAGGCACGGCTCAAGGTCGCGAGCAGATCGGCGTCGTCCGGCTGGTCGCTCTGCACACGTATCTCGACACTCTCGGCGACGCGCACCGCCTCGTCGGGCTCATGCATGCGCAGCAGCAGCTCGGTCTGGTAGATGGCGACGTCCACCGCAGCGGGCTCGGCAGCGAGCGCGCGCTGGGCAAGACGCAGGGCCTGCTCCAGATCGCCCTCGACCTCGTAGGAGCGCGCCAACACCATCAGTGCATTGGTCTCGTCGCGCGCGGCGTCGAGCACGCGCTCGAGGTGCCCGCGGGCCAGATGGACCTCGCCCTCACGTAACAGCAGCTCGGCGAGATTGGTACGCGCCGGATAGAAGCCTGGATCATTCGCCAATACCAGCTCGAAGGCCCAGCGCGCCGCGTCCAGGTCGCCCTTGCCGAACGCCGCGGCGCCGAGCAGGTTGATATAAGAGAGATTGTCCGGCACCCGCAGCAGCAGCTTGCGCGCGCCGTCCACGGCCGCCGCATAGTCACGCTCGCGCAGCAACATCACGATGAGCGTGGCGCCGGCGTTGCTAAGCTCCGGGCGGGCGTTGAACACCTGCGAGAGCTCGTCGATGGCGTCGTCGCGCCGTCCGAGCCCGAATTCGTTCACCGCCCGCTGGGTGCGTATCATGATGTCGCCGCTACGCTGCTCCCTGGCCGCGCGCAGCAACTTGGCCGCCTTCAGATGCTGGCCGGTCTTCATGTAGGCCTCGGCCAGCACCGACAGCGCCGGGACATTGCCCGGATCGCGCTCCACGGCGGGCTCCAGCAGCCGGATGGTCCGCTCGGGCTCGTCGCGCTCCTGTAGCGCGATGCGCGCCAGCAGCACGCGCGGCCCCGTGGCGTTGCCGTCTTCGGCGAGATAGATACTGAGATAGTCCTCGGCCTGCTCCCACTGCTTCAGCGTGAAGGCGAAGATGCCCGCGAGCAGTAGCGTGGGGCGGTGACCCTCGATGAGCTCCCGCGGGAAGCGGGCGATGAGGTTGGCGCCGGCCTGCAGGGCCTCCGCGGCGTCCTGCTCGTTGCCGAGCTTGGTCTGCACCACCGCCTTCAAGTAAAGGCTGCGTGGGTCGTTGGGGAAGATCTCCAGCACGGTGCTTGTGACCTGATCCGCTTCATCGAAACGGCCGAGCTGCAGCAGCAGGCTTACCCGGCCGATCTGCGCGGGCAGGAACGCCGGCAGCAGATCCGTCGCTTGGGTCATGTCCGACAGCGCGCCGCTGTAGTCGCCGATGCTCTCGGCGAGCACGCCCTTGAGGTACCAGGCGCGCGGCGACTTCGGCGCCACCTCCACCGCCTCGCGGGAGAGCGCGGCGGCCTTCTCCAGCTCGCCCTGCAGCAACATCACGTGCACGCGTCCGAGGATCGCGGCGGCCGAGTGCGGGTTCAGCTCCCAGGCCTGGGTGAAGGAGCGCTGGGCATCGAAATACTGCTCGCGGGCCAGGTGCGCCTCGCCGCGCAGCGCAAGCAGCTCGGCATCTTCCTCGGGGGCGGTACCGATCGGGAACAGCTCGTCGAGGAGCTGCTCGGGCCGGCCCTGCATGAGGTAGGCACGGGCCAGGGAGTTCTGGATCAGGGACCGGTGGGCGCCGAGGCCATCGGCAATGAGCAGCTGTTTCTCCGCCTGCTCACCCTGGCCCATATCCAGGTAGATCCGCCCGAGCAGCAGATGCGCGGCCAAGAGCAGCGGGTCTTCCTTGAGCGAATTCTTGAGATAGATGTACGCCCTGCGGACATCGCCCTTGTTGTGCGCAACGAGCGCCTTCTCGTAGTAATCGGCGGCTGCCTCGAAACTCTCGGCCTCGCCGACCGGCGGCTCGTGCTGCGCTGCGACGGCGACGGCGCGCGTGAGCGCCACCGCAAGGACGAGTACCCCGCAAAGCAGGCGGCTGAGCTTGATCATGGCTCCCCGTGAGCCAGAGCGGCTCACCCGATGTCGTATGAAACCTGGCGGTGCCGGGAACATGGCGGTGCCGCCTTAGCTCCGGATCGGGATGCGGCTACGGCCACTAGACCCGCGGCCACCCACGGCGTCTCTGCGCCGGAGTATCGGCGAGCGACAATCGGAGGTGCCCCGAACGTCGCCTCGCCGATTCGGGGCATGGCTTCGCGCACACCACCATGCACCTGCTGCTGAGACCGCAAGCCAGCCGCTGCCAGGGTCTGGTCGGACCCCAACCGCTGCGCGCGAGTGCCCTTGCAGGCGCCGTTGCCGCGCCTAGCGCAACTCCTCCTGCAACAGGCGCAAGATCCGCTCGCCGGTACCACTGGTGGTGGGCCGGCCAGTGGCATCCAGCACCCGAATCCGGGTCTCTTCGGCACCGCCATCGAGACGCACCTGGTACTGCTCGACCCCAGACTCTTCCTTGCGCCAGAAGGCGATGCGATCAGTGAGCCCTTTCCGACTGCCCCGGTCACGCTTCGGGTCGTCGTAGCGGACGTAGTAGATGCCATCGCTGCGGTTGCGGTCCTCCACGGCAAAGCCCGAGCGGTCCAACGCCAGGCCCGTCTGACGCCAGGCCTGTCGGAGCTCGGCAGGAATGACCAGCTCCGCACTGGATCCGGAGCCCACCAGCCGTGCACCCTTACGCGCTGCTGGGGCCCCACCGACGGCGTCAGCGCTCACGGACGGACTGCCGCCGCTGCTCGCGAGCATCCGATCGGCCGCCGGCTCCGACACGCCGAGGTGGAGCATCAGCCGACGCAACATGATGCTCTCCTTGTCCGGGTCGCTCGGCGCAGGCTCCCACACGGTAGTGGCGCCCTCGCCTACGGTGTTGCGCACTAGCCGTTCCGCCATGCCACGATGGGTGAGGTATAGCTCTGTGGTGTCGCGCCCGGGTCCGGCGTCGACGCGCACGCGATACTGATCGCGGGTGGAGGTGGAGTAGAGGCCGGCGAGCACCTTGCGCACCTGGCGCGTAATGAAGTCCTGGCGGATCTCGGCTCGGTTCTCGATCCAATCGGTCTTCATGACGCCGGTCGCAGGGTCCTGCTCCACCAGCAGGATGCCCTGCTGGCGCCAGAAGTCCACGACCTTGGGCCACACGGCCGCGGGCGAGGCCTCGATGTCGAGCCAGCGGCGCTCACCGGCGCCACGCAGGGATACACCCTGCACCTCCGGCAGCACAGCGCCCGTCTGCGTGAGACCGTGACGCGCGGCACGCTCGCCGGCATAGCTGGAGTAGGTGGCAGTGCCTCCGGCACTCGGGATGTCCATGGCATCATTGAAGCCGGTGCTGGCCAGGTCGGGCGGCAATTCCAGGTTCTCAGACGCCTCGCGCTGGCGCTTGTAGTCGAGGGATTCGTCCGGCAGCAGCGTATCCATGGAGCCGCCACAGCCCACGAGCAGCACCACCACGAGGGCCGGCAGCAGAAAGGACCCTAGCTTGCTCATGTCTCCGCTGAATATCGGGGTAAGCTCCAGGGCGCAACTCGGGGGGCCGGAACGCGGGCAAGGGCGGCGACCTTGAGGCGTCTAGGTGCCCTGGTACCCGGCAGACGGGCCCGAATGCGCCCAAATGGGGCTCGGACTGGCCGACCCTTAATCGGCATCGGCATACCGCATTGCCGCGCGCACCTTGCCCTCGTGCTCCGGCATGAGCCAGGTGAGGGGCAGCCGGATGCCCGTCTGCGCGAGGCCCATTTCGGCCACTGCCCATTTCACCGGGATGGGGTTGGACTCCACGAACAGCGCACGATGCAGCGGCTCGATCCGCGCGTTTAATCCTAGGGCATCGTCACGGGCGCCGCCGAGGGCGGCATCACACATGCGCCGCATCAAGGCCGGTACGACATTGGCAGTCACCGAGACTACACCGTCACCGCCACGCAACATGAACTCGCAGGCGGTGCCGTCGTCGCCACTGTAAAGAGCGAAGTCCGGACCACAGAGCTCACGCTGCCATGTCACGCGCGCGAGGTCACCGGTTGCATCTTTGAGCCCGACGATATTCTCCACGGCAGCGAGCTCGGCGCTGGTCTCCGGCAGCATGTCGCAGGCGGTACGGCCCGGCACGTTGTAAAGGATTTGAGGAATATCCACGGCTTCGGCGACGGCGCGGTGATGAGCGATCAGCCCCGCCTGCGTCGGCTTGTTGTAGTACGGCGTCACCAGCAATGCGGCGTCGGCCCCGGCGCGCTGCGCACATCGGGTAAGCCGGATCGCTTCGGCGGTGGCGTTGGCACCGGTGCCGCCGATCACCGGGATGCGGCCGGCGGCGAGCTCGACACAGCGGGCGATGACGGCGCAGTGCTCGTTCTCATCCAGGGTCGCCGACTCGCCGGTGGTGCCCACGGCGACGATGCCGGCGGTGCCGGCATCCACGTGGAAATCCACCAGCCGCGCCAAGGCGGCGTCATCGAAGGCGCCCTCGGCGTCCATCGGCGTGATCAGCGCAACGATGCTTCCGCGCAGAAACATTGGAAGCCCTTGGGTAGCCCGAATAATCGTTCAGATACTAGCGCGCGAGCCGCCGGCGTTACAAGGTTGCGCCCAGAGCTTGCGCACCCCGCGTGGCTCTGCCGACGCCCGCGGCGGCGACCCGGCGAGCGCCGGGCCGGGTGTCGCTGCCGCGGCCTCCCTTGGCCCCGCAAATCGCCATGCTATACACTCGGCGGGACGCCGCCGGTGACCACCTGCGAGACCAGGAACCCTATGGCTACACACAAGACCTTTCTCGTGATTTCAGCCCTCGGCGAGGACCATCCGGGTCTCGTCAACGACCTGTCGCGCACTATTCTGGAGCACGGCTGTAACATTGAAGACAGCCGCATGACCGTGCTCGGCGGAGAGTTCGCCGCAATCCTGCTGGTGGAGGGGAAGTGGAACACCCTTGCCAAGGTCGAGAACGCCCTGCCGGAGTTGGAGCGCTCGCTCGGACTCACCATCATCTGCAAGCGCACCGGGGAGCGCCAGCGCAGCAACGACAAGGTGCCCTACGCGGTGGACGTGGTCGCCATGGACCACCCGGGCATTGTCAACAACCTGGCGGGGTTCTTCGCGGAACGGCAGATCAACATCGAGGACATGGCTACCAACACCTACGCCGCCGCGCACACAGGCACACCCATGTTCGCGGTGCACATCACGGTGGGCATCCCGGCCTCGACGCATATCGCAACGCTGCGGGAAGAATTCATGGACTATTGCGACGGACTGAATCTCGATGCCGTGCTGGAGCCGCTGAAATCTTGACCCCACTCTTTGTCTGCAGCTCGTCCGCGCCGAGGCGCCTGGCGACGCCTGAGCCAGGCAAGCCGGCGACTGAGCGCGCCGCGCGCAGTAGGGCCCAGGCGCCGGCCCCTTCAGCAGTCTTCTCGGCACCGCGGCACCCTCGCCCGCGCCATCCGCTCGGCGTCAACCGCGGACCGAGCCGACATAGAGGAACCTCTACATGGCAATCGCGATCGGAGACACCGTCCCGGAGATCGAGCTCTCCGCCACAGGTGACAAGACCCTGAAGCTCTCGGACCTGCGCGGTCGGCGCCTGGTGCTCTACTTCTACCCCAAGGCCAGCACGCCCAGCTGCACCCGGGAGGGACTCGACTTCGCCGCCGCGCAGGAGTACTTCAGCGCGCTCAATACCCTGATCGTCGGTGCCTCGCGCGATGGCATCAAGGCGCAAGAGAACTTCAAGGCGAAGCAGTCCTTCGGCTTCGACCTCCTGTCCGACAAGGACGAAATCCTGTGCAGGGCCTTCGACGTCATCAAGATGAAGAAGATGTACGGCAAGGAGTCGCTCGGCGTGGAGCGCAGCACCTTCCTGATCGACGAGCACGGCGTGCTGCGCAAGGAATGGCGCGGCGTCAAGGTCAAGGGCCACGTGGACGAGGTGCTGGCCGCAGTGCGCGAGCTAGGCTGAGGCCGCAGGCCACGACCGCACTCACCGCGGCGCAAGGGCTGCGCGTCCAGGCCGGTTCCCGCCCTCCCAGCCAGCGCGGCGCCCATCCAGCCAGCCGCGCCCAAGGCAGACCCGATGCTACGCCCCAGCCGGAGGCCTCTGCCGCACAGCCCAGCCGGCCCATGCGGCCGGATGGGATAGCCGACCATGATCAAGCGCGAAAACGACAAGCCCTGCCTGTTCGTGCTCGACACCAACGTGCTGATGCATGACCCCACGGCGATCTTCCGCTTCAAGGAGCACGACATCTTTCTGCCGATGGTGGTGCTGGAGGAGCTGGACGCGGCCAAGAAAGGCGTGTCGGAGGTGGCGCGCAACGTACGACAAGTGAGCCGCTTCCTGGACCAGCTGATGCAGGATGCGGACAAAGCGGAAATCGACGCCGGCCTGCCGATCCAGCCTCCAGGCGAATTCGGCACCGGCCTCGCCGAGCCCCCGCTAGGCCGGTTGTTCTTTCAGACCGAATCCCTATCGCAGCACTTCGACACCCTGCTGCCGGGTACCACCGCAGACAACGAGATCCTGGCGACGGCGCAGTCGCTGCAGCGCCGCCGAGCCACGCGCACGGTGGTCATCGTCTCCAAGGACATCAATCTACGCATCAAGGCGGCGATGCTGGGACTGCCGGCGGAGGATTATTCCAACGACCGTGTCCTGGATGACGTCGACCTGCTCTACACGGGCGTCACAGCACTCACCGACGACTTCTGGGACCACAACGCCAAGGCAATGGGCTCCTGGCAGGAAGAGGGCCGCACCTTCTACCGCATCCAGGGGCCGCATGTGTCCGACTGGTATCCGAGCCAGTGCCTGTACCTGGACCAGGATGAGGCCTTCGAGGCCATCGTCCGCGAGCGTCAAGGCGAGCGCGAGGCCATCATCGAATTGGTGGACGACTACCGGCTGCAACGCCACAACGTCTGGGGCATCAACGCGCGCAACCGCGAGCAGAACTTCGCGCTCAACATGCTGATGGATCCGGACCTGGATTTCGTCACGCTGCTCGGCACCGCAGGCACCGGCAAGACCCTGCTCGCGCTGGCCGCCGGACTCGCCCAGGTGCTGGACCGCAACATCTACCGCGAGATCATCATGACCCGCGTCACGGTGCCGGTTGGTGAGGACATCGGCTTCCTACCCGGCACCGAAGAAGAGAAGATGATGCCCTGGATGGGCGCGCTGATGGACAACATGGAGGTGCTGACCCAGACCGAGGGCGGCGACTGGGGTCGCGCCGCCACCAACGACCTGGTGCGCTCGCGCGTGCGGATCCAGTCCCTGAACTACATGCGCGGGCGCACCTTCCTGCACAAGTACATCATCCTGGACGAGGCACAGAACCTCACCGCCAAACAGATGAAGACGCTCATCACTCGCGCCGGCCCGGGTACCAAGATCGTCTGCCTGGGCAATATCGCGCAGATCGACACGCCCTACCTCACCGAGACCACATCCGGACTGACCTTCGTGGTGGACCGCTTCAAGGACTGGCAGCACAGCGGCCACATCACCTTGATTCGCGGCGAGCGCTCCCGGCTCGCGGACTTCGCCTCGGATCAGCTGTAACTGGGTCCAAGATGGCAAGCAGGTTGACGGAGCTCGCCTCGGCGCACCCAGACAGATGACGACAGACAGGGTATTCTGCACCGCTAGCGCCGCTGGCGGCAGGAGCCCCTCGCGCCAACGCCATGCCGCCCAACGCCTTGCCGAGGTAACCCGCCCGATGGCCGACCCGAACACCCGTACGCTCGGCCCGCTGCTGCTCGCGCCGGGCGTGCTGCCCCGCCACCTCTGGGGCTTCCTCGCGACGGCATTCCTGTCTATTGGCCTCATGACCTTCATTGCCGTGGGCCAGACCTATGTGCTGAACGTCAACCTCGGCATTCCGGACGACGCGCAAGGCGGCATCACCGGCGATCTCATCGCCTGGACCGAGGTGGTGGCCCTGCTCTTGTTCATTCCTGCCGGCGTTGTCGTGGATCGCCTGAGTCGCCGTGCCGTGTATGCGGTGGGCTTTTTGCTGCTGGCACTGACCTATGTGCTCTATTCCTACGTGAGCTCCGTCGGAGAGCTGTACCTGTACCGTTGCACCATCTATGCGCTGGGCTTCGTGGCCGTAACGGCGGCGCTGTCTACGGTTCTGGTGGACTACCCGGCGGAGGCGTCCCGTGGCAAGCTCGTGGCCTTCGTCGGCTTCCTGTGCGGACTCGGGGTCGCCGTCATCCAAGGCTTCGGAGCCCTGCCGCAGACCTTCGCGGACATGGGCTACGACGACCTCGCGGCGGGGCGGCTGACCCATTTCCTGATCGCTGGTCTCTGCGTCGGCGCCGCACTGCTGGCCTATTTGGGCCTGCGCCCTGGGATCCCGATCCACCGCCACCAGCGCCCGAGCGCACGGGAGCTGTTCGCCAGCGGCTTCGCCCAGGCACGCAATCCACGGGTGCTGCTGGCCTACGCGGCCGCCTTCATCGCCCGCGGCGACCAGGCCGTGAATGCCTTCTTTCTGATCCTCTGGGGCACGCTTGCGGGCAAGGCTGCCGGGCTTGAGACACCGGACGCGGTGAAGGCCGGCACCATCATGTTCGTCGCCACGCAGGTCGCAGCACTGGTCTGGGCGCCCATCCTCGGCCCCATTTTGGACCGCCTGAACCGCGTGACAGCGCTGGCGGTATGCATGGTGCTGGCAGCCATCGGCAATCTTGCACTGCTGCTCTTGGACGACCCGCTCGCAAGCTACGGCATCCTGTTCTTCATCCTGCTCGGCATTGGCCAGGTGAGCGTCTTCCTGAGCGCCCAGTCCTTGATCGGCCAAGAGGCGCCGGCGGATAAGCGGGGCTCGGTGCTCGGTGCCTTCAACATCTCCGGCGCCGTCGGCATCCTGCTCATCACCGCCGTGGGCGGACGGCTCTTCGACGCCATAGATCCACGCGCACCCTTCGTCGTGGTCGGCAGCATCAACGTGCTGCTGTTCTTCGCCAGCCTGTACGTGCGCGTCAAGGCCAGGCCGCCCGCGGTCACCGCCACAGTAGCTGCCCGCGGCTAAGGCGATTGCTGTCAAAAGACATACCGCCCGGCTTGTCGTTTCGCCCGCCTGCTGCGTCGCGGCAGCGGGCACAGAGTTCGACTATGCGCCCGCTGCCGCTCCTTGAAGGCGAGCGAAAATCCTGCGCCATTCGGTATCTTTGTTTCCGGCAATCGCCTAAGGCGATTGCTGTCGAAGAGACAACCGCCGGCCCTTTGTTGCGCCTGCCTGCTGCGTCGCACCAACAGTTGCGCAATGCGACGATGCGCCTGCTGGCACTCCATGCAGGCGTAACCGTTCGAACCCCGCAGCGATCTGCGGCAAATCCGAACATAAGCCTCTGATTCTTGTCTCTCGGGCGCAGATCCTTGGGCAGGGGTCTGAACTGTGACCTGCAGGCAGACGAGAATCCGGCGCGATCGGGTACGAAAATCTCCTGCTATCGCCGAAGCCCTCCGGCCGCCTAGTGTCAGCTTTTTTTACAGTTTCCGGATACGGGCGTCGGAAAATCGCACCCTCGCATCGGCGCAAGCCGACACCCAGCCACAAAAACCTTCATACAGACAATCTCTTGCAGAACACCCGCACAGGTGGACCGCTCGTCCTGCCACCGATGGCGCAAAGATTGCTTTGGGTCTGCACGGAGACACTGTGACGCCTTGACCGTTGCATCGGCGGATCAGCCAAGCGGCATCCCGCAACCCCGGGTGGGCCGCATGGTCACGCGCGTAGCGACCCAAGGACAGTCGCGATGCGTCAAGTCAACTTGACGCCCCTAGTGTCAACCTTGCTTGTCACACAGCGATAGTTGTGCCAGCATCCCTGATAAGCGCCACGCAACCGCAACGAAACGGCCGCAACACAGCGTCGCCATGCCGCAGATGTCGGCCAGCCGCTGTCGCAGATCGATCTGCAGATCCATCCGCAGATCCGCCTTAGGCGGTCCAAACGGGGCAGGAGATCACAAATGAACAAGCATAAGACCGTATCCTTCGATAACGAGCCGCTGATCCTCGTGGACGCCGACGACAACGTCACCGGCTACGAGACCAAGGTCAAGGCCCATCTTGGTGCAGGCCTGCTGCATCGCGCCTTCTCCATATTCCTGTTCACCGAGAACGAACAGGTGCTGCTGCAACAGCGCAGCGGTAAGAAGCCGCTCTGGCCGATGTACTGGTCCAACAGCTGCTGCAGCCACCCGCGCAGGGGCGAGACCTATGAGCAGGCCGTGCACCGGCGGCTGCGCGAAGAGCTGGCCGTGGACGTGGATCTGAAGTTCCTGTACCGCTTCCAGTACCAGGCCAGGTTCGGCGACGCCGGCTCGGAGCACGAGCTCTGCTCGGTGTTCATCGGCAAAGTGCCAGCTCCGGTGCGCGTCGACGTCAATCCGAGCGAGATCGCGGCTTGGCGCTGGCTGCCCAGCGCGGACGTGGACCGGCTCATCGCTGAAGAGCGGGATCGGGTCACGCCCTGGTTCGTCATGGAATGGCAGCGGCTGCGCAGCGATTTCCGCGCGGTCATTCGCGAGCTGCGCGCCCAGGCCATGATCTCCGCTGCCTGAGCTCGCGGACATCCGACCCAAGTCTCCAGGTCAGGAGCGACCACGCCCAGTCCTTCCGCTGGCCAGCACCAGCGCGAGCACCGGGCAGCCCGTCGGACGCTACCCGCGTTCCCGCGGCGAATGCGGACGGGCAGACAATGTCGTCCGCCCTCGCGTCGTTAGGCGATTGCCGGAAACAAGCATACCGAATGGCGCAGGATTCTCGTCCGCCTTCGCGAAGCGGCAGCGCGTGCATAATCGTTCTATGTGCGCGTTGCCGCGACAAAGAAGGCGGGC
>JANQFI010000315.1 GCA_028277905.1 Chromatiaceae bacterium
TGCTTTGCTGCGGAAGTTCCGAGACCGGGATCCCCTCGTTGTCGTAATCGCAATCGTCATCGAATATGCGGACGGTCGAGACCGCGACAACGACCTGAGACGGTTTCGGGACATTCGCACTGCTGCACTAGCGCATTCGCCACTCGAGCTCAAGGTGGACGGGAGGTCGAGGCGCGGGGTGAACCGGGTGCGCATCTGGGCTGCGAACAGGTGCCCATGGCGGTTGCTCACCAGGAACCGTCGCGCCAGCGGGTCATTGAGCGACCGACGGGTCATCAGCAATTGCCGGCCGCCGGCGAGCCCGGCCGGCACGGCATCGAGTGCCGCCCCCGGCGGCGGCAGGAAGACGCCGTGGGCGGCCGCTCCAGGGCCTCGAGCCGCGCCTCGCCGGCGGCGGGGTCCACAGGATCTCCGGCCGGCGGTTGTCGTAGTCCCAGATGTTTCTGAACCTTGGCGCTGAGCACTATTGCCCGAGCAACAAGTCCTTTGCTGCGTTGATTTGTGCGGCTAGGTAGTCGCTGCCGCCGCGGTCGGGGTGGAGGCGCTGCATGAGGCGCCGGTGGGCGGCGCGAATGGCCTCGGCATCGGCACCGGGCTCCAGGCCGAGGATGGACCAGGCATCCTCCTCGCTCATGCCGCGCGCAGCGGGTGCTGCGCCCTTCTGCCCTTCGGCGGTGCCGCCGCTGGCGGCTGCATCGCGCCAATCGTCGCCGTGCTCGCGGTCGAGATAGGCGGCGAGCACCGACGCGGAGCGGGCATCTGACTCCTGGTACAGCTCCAGCATCCGCAGCAGTTGCGCCAGCGACAGCTCGGACAGCCGCTGGCCCGCAAAGGGCCCTTCGCGCACCTCGCCGTCCATCGCGCCGGTGTCGTGGTCCAGGATCATCTCCAGATAGCGGGTACGAATGGACGAACGGCGACCGGTCTCGCCGCCGCCGGCTCCGCCTCCGCTGCCGGCGGGGCCACCTGGACCGACGAGCCCCAACGACTGCAGGAGCCGGTGCAGCGCCGGCAGTGTCTGCAACAGACTCAACGCCCGCATCGCCACAGGCACGGCGGCAGCGACGGCCGCGAAGATGGGGTTCAGCCGCCCGCTCAGCACCGCCAGCAACACCAGGGCCAGGGCGCCCCAGACGGCGGTCTTGCGCAGCACCGCGGCGACCTTGGGCGCCGGCGTTGTACGGAACCAGTGCAGGAACCACCACAGCAGCACCACCACCGCCAGCAGGACAATCAACCGGCCCATGCGCCACCTCCAGTCCGTTCAAATATCTTGCCTACCGTCAACGCTCGTCGAGCTGCCGGGTCAGTTGCAACACCGCGCCGCCCCGACGCCGGCCGAAGTCCGTCAGTGCCCGCCGCCCGCCGGCGGCGAACACGGCCACGGCGCTGAGCAGGTCCTTGAGCACCTGCGGACTCTTGTGGTCGAAGTGGCACCAGGCACCGCCGGAGAGCCGCGCGACGTCGCGCAGCACCCGCTCGGCGTTAGGCTCGCGGCCCTCCTGGAACACGAACACTGGCACACCCAATAGCCCCAGCTCGCCCGCGAGCCCGGCGAGACCGTCGTGATCCTCTTCGACACAGTCGCCGACGAACACCAGCGCACTCACTGCACTGCGAGCCGTCTCAGCCTTTGCATGCGCCAGGACCCGGCCGATCTGCGTGAGTCCCGCGGCGCAGGAGACCCGGGTCATCCGCGGCAGCAGCTCATCGGCGCTGCCGCACCAGGGAGACACATGGAGCTCCCGAAAGCCCCGGTACCAGCACAGCTGCACCGCAAGCCCGCCCAGATCGCGGGTCTCCTGGAACATGGCCGCCTGGATGTCCGCGGCACGGTCCCAGGTGGACTCCCGGCTCGCGGTGGCGTCCATGGCGAAGATCAGGCGACCGCGCGGGCCGGCGGCGTTCTGGTCCGCCCGGGGTCTTTGCGGGGTGCGCGCCACTTGCGCCAGGAAGGCGTCGATCTCGGCGTCGCTAGCGGTGGGCTCGAGGTCTTTGCGGGACAGGGTCATGGTTGTTTCCACGGGCGTGGCGCTTCAGGGCTCCCGGTTCGACCGATCGACGGCGCCTGGGTGCCCGGACTCGCCCTCCATCCGCTGCCACAAGGGGCAGGTATTAGGCGATTTCTGTCAACAAACATACCGCCTGGCTTGTCTTTTCGCCCGCCTTCTTTGTCGCGGCAGCGGGCACAGAGCTCGACTATGCGCCCGCTGCCGCTCCTTGAAGGCAAGCGAAAATCCTGCGCCATTCCTTATGCTTGTTTCCGGCAATCGCCTAAGCTCGCGGCTTGACCGGGATCAGGGCGGCTACAGCTTCACAATCCGGGGCTAGCGGACTACAAGCCCGCTTCGAGCGGTTCCGAAGTCTGCGCGGCTCAAGGCG
>JANQFI010000340.1 GCA_028277905.1 Chromatiaceae bacterium
GCGGGCGCATAGTCGAGCTCTGTGCCCGCTGCCGCGACGCAGAAGGCGGGCGAAAAGACAAGCCAGGCGGTATGTTTGTTGACAGAAATCGCCTTAGCCCCTTATGCTGCTGCCTGCTCGGTATCGAAGCTGAACGTCAGCTCGTCGTTCTCGCCCAGCTTGACGGTGACGGTGCCGCCGTCGGCGAGCTCGCCGAACAGCAACTCGTTGGCGAGCGGCTTCTTGATGTGGTTCTGGATGACCCGCCCCATGGGCCGGGCGCCCATCTTCGGGTCATAGCCCTTCTCGGCGATCCAGGCCTTGGCGTCCGGCTCCACCAAGAGCGCGACCTTCTTCTCGGCGAGCTGCTGCTCCAGCTCGAAGATGAACTTGTCGACGACGCTGGCGATGGTCGTTTGATCCAGAGCACCGAACTGCACCACGGCATCCAATCGATTCCGGAACTCTGGGGTGAAGTATTTCTTCAGTGCCTCGATGCCATCCGTAGAATGGTCCTGCTCCGTGAAGCCGATGGACCGGCGGCTGGTCTCCTCGGCGCCCGCGTTGGTGGTCATCACCAGCACCACGTTGCGGAAGTCTGCCTTGCGTCCGTTGTTGTCGGTGAGCGTGCCATGGTCCATGACCTGGAGCAGCAGGTTGAACACGTCCGGATGGGCCTTCTCGATCTCGTCCAGCAGCAGCACCGAGTGCGGGTGCTTGGTTATCTCCTCCGTCAGCAGCCCACCCTGGTCGAAACCGACATACCCGGGCGGCGCACCGATGAGGCGGGAGACGGTGTGCCGTTCCATGTATTCGGACATGTCGAAGCGGATGAGCTCCATGCTCAGGATGCGCGCCAACTGCCGGGTGACCTCGGTCTTGCCGACGCCGGTCGGGCCGGTAAACAGGAAAGAGCCGATGGGCTTCTGCTCGTTGCCGAGGCCGGAGCGGTTCATGCGGATGGCTGAGGTCAGCGCGTCGATGGCCTCGTCCTGACCGTAGACCACCATCTTGAGGTCGCGATCCAGGTTGCGCAGTGACTCGGTGTCGGACATGGACACCTTCTTCGGCGGGATACGCGCGATCTTGGCGACGATCGCCTCGACGTCGCCGACGTCGATCCGCTTCTTGCGCTTCGCGGCAGGCTTGAGCTGCACATTGGCGCCGGCCTCGTCGATGACATCGATGGCCTTGTCCGGCAGATGGCGGTCGTTGATGTATTTGGCGGAGAGCTCAGCTGCCGCCCGCAGCGCCGGGTTGGTGTAGCTGACCTGGTGGTGGTCCTCGAAGCGCTTCTTCAGGCCCTTCAGGATCTCGACCGTCTCCTCGACCGACGGCTCGTGCACATCGATCTTCTGGAAGCGGCGGGTCAGCGCCCGGTCCTTCTCGAAGATGCCGCGGAACTCTTGGTAGGTCGTCGAGCCGATGCAGCGCAGATCACCGGAGGCCAGCACCGGCTTGATGAGGTTGGAGGCATCCATAACGCCGCCGGAGGCGGCACCGGCGCCGATGATGGTGTGGATCTCATCGATGAATAGGATCGCGTGGGGCCGGCGCTTCAGCTCCGCCAGCACTGCCTTGAATCGTTTCTCGAAATCGCCCCGATACTTGGTGCCGGCCACCAAAGATCCTAAGTCCAACGCATAGATCACCGCATCGGCAAGCACGTCAGGCACCTCGTCGTCGACGATCTTCTTGGCCAGGCCTTCTGCAATGGCGGTCTTGCCGACGCCCGCCTCGCCCACCAGCAGCGGATTGTTCTTGCGCCGCCGGCACAGGATTTGGGAAGTGCGCTCCACCTCGCCGGCGCGACCGATCAGCGGATCGATGCGGCCCTGCCGGGCCAGATCGTTCAGGTTGCTGGCAAAGCTATCCAGCGCACTGGATGCTTCCTTCCCGTCGCTGCGCGGCTCCTCCGTCTCGGTCTGGGCATCGTCGTCCTGCTCCTCACCCGGCACCTTGGATATCCCGTGCGAGATGTAGTTGACCACATCGAGCCGCGAGACGTCCTGCTGGTTCAACAGGTACACGGCCTGACTGTCCTGCTCGCTGAACAAGGCGACCAGCACATTGGCACCGGTCACCTCCTTCTTGCCGGCAGACTGCACATGGAACACCGCACGCTGCAGCACCCGTTGGAAGCCGAGTGTCGGCTGCGTCTCGCGCGCATCGCCCTCGGCGATCAGTGGCGTGGTCTCGTCGATGAAGGTCGCGATGTCGCGGCGCAGCTTATCGGCATCCGCACCGCAGGCGCGTAGCACCTTGGCCGCCGTCGGATTGTCGAGCAGGCACAGCAGCAGGTGCTCGACGGTCATGTACTCGTGCCGCTTTTCGCGCGCTTCCTTGAAGGCGTGATTCAGGGTGAATTCGAGCTCTTTGCTAAGCATGTGCAGGACCCTGGTTGGTTGGGAGCAGGAAGGCCCGACGATGCAGCTTGCCGCAGGCACGACGGGGAACGAGTGCTCTGGCACGCCGGTCCGGCCCGCGCGTAAAGTCGCGAGATCGCCGACAGGACGCCGGGGCAGGGTTAGGGGGAAACCGGAGGCGGTGGTCGCTCATGCCTCCTCCATGGTGCAGAGCAGCGGGTGATGGTTCTCGCGGCTGAAGTCGTTCACCTGATTGACCTTAGTCTCGGCGATGTCGCGGGTGTAGACACCACAGACGCCGACGCCGCGGGTATGCACGTGCAGCATCACCTGCGTGGCCTTTTCGCGGTTCATGCGGAAGAAGATCTCCAACACGTGCACGACGAACTCCATGGGGGTGTAATCGTCGTTGAGCAGCAAGACCTTGAACAAGGGCGGGCGTTTCAGCGCCGGCTTGGACTCCTGGACGACAAGACCCGAGTCCTGGTCTTCGTTTGGATTCCACTCGCTCATGGCTCGTATCGGCGACTCGGAAGATTTCTCTGCAGGGGCCGGGCGTCAATATCGCGACCGCTGGGACGATCTGCCGACGACGGGGGCGGCCTGTAGACCGGGAGCGGCTACCGCTTGGCCGTCCCGACATGTTGTAAGGGCTTCAGGTCGAAAAATACAGCCATCGGCCGGCCGCGTCTACGACGCGACCGGCGAGAGATGACCGCACCGGCACCGGCCACCGGCAAATGGGCCGCCGAGGCCCGGAATACCGCGCAAACAAGGGGGCAATCGCGTTGATTGACCACGGGAATCAGACGACTATACTTCCCCCACACGGTACCCGGTGGAACGGCAGTCGCCACCCACCGGCACCCGGTCGCGTGCACCGAGCACCGGTGCCGAGCGCTGGCGGCGATCGCCAGCATCGGTCTCGGCCCCCCGTACGCAATCCCCAAGCGCGTCGGGGGTCCGCTCGGGTCAGGCGACCGACAACAACGATTGACTACCACCCACAAGAGTACCGCGCTACAGCGGTCAAGCCCTGGAGGAGTACCCGCGATGATGACTGGTGTCGTGAAGTGGTTTAACAACGCCAAGGGATACGGCTTCGTGAAGCCCGACAACCGCGAAGAAGACGTATTCGTTCACTTCTCGTCCATCGAAATGGACGGCTACAAAACCCTGAAGGAGGGTCAGAAGGTCGAGTTCGAAGTCAGCCACGGACCTAAGGGCCTGCACGCCGCCAGGGTGCAGCGCGCGTTCTGATCCCGCCGTGGGAGTGCCGTCCCCCGGCGCGACGCCTTCAGGCACGGCGCACTGCGGCGGGGACGCCGCTCCCACGGAGTCTCGCTATGAGCCGCGTGGCCCCATCTTGCCGATGACGGCTTGCCCGAACTCGGAGGAGCTGAGCTTGGTGGCACCGGTCATCAGGCGCTCGAGGTCGTAGGTGACGGTCTTGGCGGAGATGGCGCCCTCGATGCCCTTGATGACCAAGTCCGCTGCCTCGGTCCAGCCAAGGTGGCGCAGCAGCATCTCACCCGACAGCAACAGCGAGCTGGGGTTCACCTGGTCCTTTCCCGCGTACTTGGGCGCGGTACCATGGGTGGCCTCGAACATGGCCACGGTGTCGGACAAATTGGCACCGGGCGCCATCCCGATGCCGCCCACCTGCGCCGCGAGCGCATCGGAGATATAATCGCCGTTCAGGTTCAGCGTCGCGATGACGTCGTACTCCTTCGGCCGCAGCAGGATCTGCTGCAGGAAGGCATCCGCAATGACGTCCTTCACCGTGATCCTGGTGCCGGTCTTGGGGTTCTTGAAGCTGCACCAGGGGCCGCCGCCGATCTCCTCGGCGCCGAACTCTCCTCGGGCTAGCTCGTAACCCCAGGCTTTGAAGGCGCCCTCGGTGAATTTCATGATGTTCCCCTTGTGCACCAGGGTCACCGTGGGACGGTCGTTGTCGATGGCGTATTGGATGGCCTTGCGCACCAGCCGCTTGGTGCCGGCGCTTGAGACGGGCTTGATGCCGATGCCGGAGGTCTCCGGGAAGCGGATCTTGGTGACGCCCATCTCCTGCCGCAGGAAGTCGATGACTTGCCGCGCCTCGGGTGTGCCGGCAGCCCACTCGATGCCGGCGTAGATGTCCTCGGAGTTCTCGCGAAAGATCGCCATGTCGGTGTCTTCGGGGCGCAGCAAGGGGCTCGGCGTGCCGGCGAAGTAGCGCACGGGGCGCAGGCAGACGTACAGGTCCAGCTGTTGGCGTAGGCTCACGTTGAGCGAGCGGATGCCGCCACCGACAGGCGTGGTGAGCGGTCCCTTGATGGAAACGACAAACTCCTTGACCGCGTCGAGGGTTTCATCGGGCAGCCAGACGTCCTCACCATAGACCCGGGTTGCCTTCTCACCCGCATAGATCTCCATCCAGGCGATGCTGCGCGCGCCGCCATAGGCGTTGGCGACGGCCGCGTCCAAGACGTCCTTCATGACTGGCGTGATGTCGATGCCTATGCCGTCGCCCTCGATATAGGGGATGATTGGCCGCTCGGGTACGCTCAGGCTGTCGTCGTCGGCAATGCCGATCTTCTCGCCGGCGCTGGGGATCTGGATGTGCTGGTAGGCCATGCTGCAAGTCCTGGGCAGGGGCGCCGTGCGGGGCGGTACCCCGGTTGAGGGTGCTGGGTTTGAGGATGCTGGGTTGAGGGTGTCGGGGAGGTGCGGGCATCGCAAAGGCCGGCATCCTACCACCCCTATCCGGCCACCGCCGTTGCGACGCGCAATCACATGCAGCGGCCGTCGAGCCGAGTCAGGGACCCGGGCCTCGGCCGGTCGTCGCGGGCCTAAGCAGCGCGCGTGCCGGCGTCAGCAAGCGGCTGCCGAGGCCGGCACCTGGCTTGGAGCGCTGCGCGTGCAACTCGGACAGCGCGCCCTGCAGCGCATGCTCCATGACCGGGTGATCGAACGACAGCGTCAATGCCCGCGCGACGGTCATCCGCCGCTCCATGGTCAGGTGCGGCTCGTCCAGATCCTCTGTGGCTTTGGCCAGCGTCAGAGCTACAAGAGCTTGTCTCTGGCCCCGAAAGCCCGAGCACAGGATTTGGTTAAGGCGATTGCCGGAAACAAACATACGGAATGGCGCAGGATGTTCGCTCGCCTTCAAGGAGCGGCAGCGGGCGCATAATCGAGCTCTGTGCCCGCCGCCGCGACGCAGAAGGCGGGCGAAAAGACAAGCCAGGCGGTATGTTTGTTGACAGAAATCGCCTAAGTCCTGAGGGGGATAGCGTCCAGATGCCGGGTCAACTGACCCTGGGCTCGGTGCCGTCAAGCAGCCGCCGAATGACGCACCCGGCCAGCGTCAGCCCGAACAGTGCCGGCATGTAGCTGATTGTGCCGTTGACGACGCGGTCGCGCCCGCGTCCGGTCGGTGCCGGAGGCAATGGTGGCAGTGGCGGCTCGTCGGACCAGATTGCCAGCACGCCGCGGCCGTGGCCCGCCCGGCGCAGGCGCTGGCGCACGTCGCGGGCGAGGCGGCAGGCGCGGGTATCCATGAGGTCAGAGACCTGGACACGGGTAGGATCGAGCCGGCCGCCGGCGCCCATGCTCGCCACGACTGGGACGCCTGCCGCCAACGCCGAGGCGAGCAACGCCACCTTGCTCCTCAAGCTGTCGATGGCGTCGACGATGTGATCGTAGCCGCCCGTGCCCACGACCGTCGACATGGCGTCGGCGGACAAGAACCCATCGCTTAGGGTTACCGCGCAATGTGGATTGATTTCATTGATGCGCGCGGCGATGACCTCGGTCTTCTTGCAGCCGAGGGTGCTGCCGAGGGCACAAAGCTGGCGGTTCAGGTTGGAAGGCGTCACGACGTCGAAGTCTACGATGGTGAGCCGGCCGATCCCCGCCCGTGCCAGGGCCTCCGCGGCGAAGGAGCCGACGCCGCCGAGACCGGCAAGCAGCACGTGGGCGTCGGCGAGGCGTGCACAGCCCTCGGCTCCGATCAGGATTGCCGTGCGCTCCCAGATGGGGTTGCCGGCGCTCATGACGGCGCGGGCGCAGGCAGGCCGAGCACGGCGCGGGCGTTGGCGGTGGTTGCCGCCGCGAGCTCGGCAGGATCGGCGCCACGGACCTCGGCGAGCGTCCCCAGCACCTCCGGGAGGTACTCGGGGCTGTTGCGCTGATAACGGTGCGACGCCACGGTCAGGTCCGGGGCGTCCGTCTCCAGGACGATGGCTTCGAGCGGCAGCGCCGCCGCGAGCCGCCTGAGCTTGGACGAGCGCTCGAAGGTGAGCATGCCACCGAAGCCGAGCCTGAATCCCAAGTCCAGATACTGCCCCGCCTGCTCCAGGCTGCCGTTGAAGGCATGCGCGATGCCGCCGGTGACGCCCCCCTGCCGCAGCAGCGCGAGCATGTCGTCATGGGCCCTGCGCACGTGCAGCAACGCCGGCAGTCCCAGGTCGCGGGCCACGACCAGCTGCGCCGTGCAGAGCGCCCGTTGCCGATGGCGCTCCCCCGGCCGCGTCGCGCTGCAATAGTCGAGCCCGATCTCGCCAATGGCGACGGGGCGGTGCGCGGCGACGGACAGCGCGAGCGCCGCGCTGTCGGTCGCGGCGTGCCGGTCGAGATAGACCGGATGCAGGCCCAGCGCCGGGTGCAGTCCGGCATCGCCGGCGCACAGGGCCAGCA
>JANQFI010000347.1 GCA_028277905.1 Chromatiaceae bacterium
CGTTGTCGTTGCAGCGAGGAGTGGTAGACGAAGCGGTAGGCCCACTCGCGTAAGAGGGTCTGGATGAGTCGCTCGGCCTTGCCGTTGGTCTGGGGCCGATAGGGTCGGGTGAAGCTGTGCCGTAGCCCGAGACGTTGGCGGGCCGCGGCAAAGAGCTTCGAGCGGTAGCAGTTGCCGTTGTCGGTCAGTAGGCGCTGGACGCGGATGCCGTGCTGTTGATACCAGACGACAGCCCGTTCGAGGAAAGCGGTCGCCGTGTCCTGGCGCTCATCCGGCAGGACCTCCACGTAGGCCAGTCGAGAGTGGTCGTCGATCGCGACGTGGACGAAGTCCCAGCCGATGCCGCGGTTGCGGTTGTGGCCCCGGCGCGAGCCCGTGATGCGGTGACCGACGCCGCGGATCCGCCCCAGCTTCTTGGTGTCCAGGTGCAGCAGCTCGCCCGGCAGCTGCTTCTCGTAGCGTCGGGGCGGCTCCGTGGGTTCGAGCGATCGCAGCCGCTGCAGGCCCTCGCGTCGCAGGATGCGCGCCACAGTGGCCGGAGACAGACCCAGGCGCGCTGCGATCTCCGCACCGCTCATGCGCTGACGACGCAGCGCCACCACGCGTCGCCTGCGGGCTCTGGGCGTCTTCCACGGACACCGCCGCGGCCGGCTCGAGCGGTCGGCGAGGCCGCTGAGGCCTTCGGCCCTGTACCTCTGGAGCCACTTGTAGGCTGTGCGCTTCGACAGGCCTGCGGCCTCAGCGGCCTCGGGCACGGACCAGCTTTGCCTAAGCACGCGTCTTACCAGGAGCTCTCGACTTCGCGGGCAGCTTCGGGCATTCTTGTGGATGTCCATCCGGGCTCTCCTCTTGAGACTGATCGGTTTGGCACCAACCAGCCTCGCCGAAGAAGCTCGGATGGACAACCCCTATCTGTGAACAATCTCCTGAAAGATCACAGCTAGCTAGCTCCTGAGATCGTCCGCCATGGTCAGAGCAGGGGGTACAGAGCCAGCTGTCACCGATAGCGTCCGAAACGCCACCCAACCTGTAGGGGACGACGCGAGCCCTGGTGGTTTGCCGCGCGAGCCCCTGCAAGGAGGTTGTCGTATGAGCCATCGTCAAATCTGGGGAGCCGTCCTCCTTCTGGCGCTGATGGGTCTGGCTTTCCCGGGCACCGGAGAAGCGCGGATCCAGACCGATCTCGGAGAGGTCTCTGTTGCGCCGGGCTTGCTGGAGCGCCTGGCACAGCTCTGGACCTGGGCGGAGGGCGTCGTTGCCGACTTGGGGGCTCTGCTCTCCACCAAGGGGGGCGCGAGCATCACACCGGGCGGCTAGCCCAACGGGTACGAATCACCCTAGCCCAGCGCCACGTCGAGGATCATCATCACCAGAAACCCGGCGATGGCCCCCATGGTGGAAGCGTCCGCGTGGCCGCTCGACTGCGCCTCGGGGATAACCTCCTCGATCACCACGAAGATCATCGCGCCGGCCGCGAAGCCGAGCGCGTAGGGGAGAACCGGCTCCCAGACCAGCACGGCCGCGGCGCCGACGACGCCGGCAACCGGCTCCACCATCCCCGACATCTGCCCGTACCAGAAGCTCTTCAGGCCGGAGACCCCCTCGCGCTTGAGCGGCATCGACACGGCCAGCCCCTCGGGAAAGTTCTGCAGGCCGATGCCGATGGCGAGAGCCACGGCGCCGGCCACGGTCGCGGCCGGAAGGCCGTGCGCCGCCGCGCCAAACGCCACGCCGACCGCCAGCCCCTCGGGAATGTTGTGCAGGGTGATCGCCAGCACCAGAAGGGTCGCCCGGTTCCACGACGTCGAAGGTCCTTCCGCCTCCTCGATCGGCGCCTTGAGGTGGAGATGCGGCAACAGATGGTCCGCGAGACGCAGGAAGAGGGCGCCGAGCAGGAATCCCACCGCCGCGGGC
>JANQFI010000363.1 GCA_028277905.1 Chromatiaceae bacterium
CTCCTCGATCAGGTCCGGGTTCATGTTCCAGGTCCGCGGTTCGCAATCGACCACCACGGGCGTTGCGCCCGCGCGCACGATGGCTGCTGCGCAGGATACAATGGTGAAGGTGGGCAAGATCACTTCGTCACCCGGCCCCAGCCCCAGCACTGCAACCGCCAGCTCCAGCGCCGCCGTCCCGTTGCTCACCGCCACGCCATGACGCTGGCCGGCGATTACCGCCATGCCATCTTCCAGGCGCTTCACGAACGGACCTTCAGAGGAGATCCAGCCTGTGTTCACGCACTCGGCCAAATAGCGTGCCTCGTTGCCGTTCAATACAGGTTCGCTGACAGGGATCATCGAATGCGTCAGTGAATGAAGATGATATGGCTGCCTTGCGGGGCGAAGCGCATCGGGATCTCTCGCAGCGCTGAAAGCGCCTTGCGGATCGTGCCATGACGTTCCGGCGGGGCCATGAACATCAGAAAGCCTCCACCGCCTGCGCCCAGCAGCTTGCCGCCTTCCGCGCCTGCGGCGATAGCCGCCTCGTAGGCTTCGTCGATTATCGTATTGGTCATACCGCTGTTCATGGTGCGCTTGATCCGCCAAGCCTCGTGAAGAATTCGGCCTAACGCTTTAGCTTCGCCATTACAAAGATACGCAAAAGCTATCTCCGCCATTTCCGCGAGCGACCCGGCGCCGTCGGACCGTTCGCCGGGCCTGCTAATGGCGGCGGATTGCTCCTTCAACAGCGCCGAGGCCGAGCGCGTGATGCCGGTAAAGAAAAACAGTAGGCTGTCCTGGAGATCCTTCAGCACGCCGGTGGGACAAACCACCTTTTTCACTTCCACCGTGTCGTCGGGATGAAAGCGAATCAAATTGAAACCGCCATAGGCTGCGGCGTACTGGTCCTGCTTGCCGATGGGTTCGCTGCAGCGCTCGATCTCCACTTCACATGCCTCGCTCGCTAGCTGCTCTGCGCCAGCAGGGCGGCCGAAATAGGCGTGCAGGACATTGAGCAGGCCGGCGGTGAATGCGCTCGAGGAGCCGAGACCCGAGCCCCGAGCCGGGATGTCGGCGACAGACGTAATCTCCACCCCGCCGTCGATCCCGACCAAGGCCATGGCCTCACGAACCAGCGGGTGCTGGACATCCGCGGCGCGCGCCACCTCCTCGGTCCGCGAATAGGACACGCGCACCGCGTCGTCGAACTTCTTCGAGATCGTCACATAGACTGACTTGTCGACGGCCGTGGACAGTACCGCTCCGCCGTGGCGGCGATAGTAACAGGGTAGATCCGATCCGCCGCCAAAAAAGCTGACGCGAAGCGGGGTGCGGGATATGATCATGGCACGCGCAGACCGAGGATAAGGTCCGCCGCCGCACCGATATCCGCGGCGACATAGTCGGGCTGGGCGTCATAGCGGCCGTCGCGTCCGGCTGAGCCCGTCCTCACCAGGACCGAGCGCAGGCCCGCGCGGCGCGCCAGCGCG
>JANQFI010000414.1 GCA_028277905.1 Chromatiaceae bacterium
AGGCGATTTCTGTCAACAAACAGACCGCCTGGCTTGTCTTTGCGCCCGCCTTCTGCGTCGCGGCAGCGGGCACAGAGCTCGGCTATGCGCCCGCTGCCGCTCCTTGAAGGCGAGCGAAAATCCTGCGCCATTTGGGATGTTTATTTCCGGCAATCGCCTAAGCCCAAGCCAATGGTGCCAGCCCGTCGTCCGGGCCTGCCCGTACCCGGCTCTTCCCTCCCGGCTACTCCCCAAAGATCATAGCTTCCCTTGATCGGATTCTCCCTTGGAGGAAATTCCATGCCACGCGTCACCATCCTTGGCTCCGGCTTCGGGGCGCTCACCGCCGTCTCGACTCTGCGCGACGCGGACCGCGACCTCGACATCACGGTCGTTAGCCGTCGACCCGAGTTCGTCTTCTATCCGAGCCTCATCTGGGTGCCCTCGGGGCTGCGCAGCGGCGAGGACCTGCGGGTGGATCTGCGGCCCTTCTTCCGGCGCATGCAGGTCACCCATCGCGCCGCCGAGGCCACGGGGCTCAGCGACGACGGGCGTAGCCTCGCCACCAGCGACGGCGACATCGCCAACGACGGCCTGATCATCGCGAGCGGCGGGCGCTTCATCAAGAAGCTGCCGGGCATCGAGCACGCCTGCATCCCCTGCGAGGGCATAGCTGCCGCCCAAGGCATCCGCGACCGCCTCAAGGCGCTCGACGGCGGCACCGTCGCCATGGGCTTCTCCGGCAACCCCAAGGAGCCCGCGGCCGTCCGCGGCGGGCCCGTTTTCGAGCTCTTGCTTGGGCTCGACCGCCAGCTGCGCAAGGAGGGACGGCGCGAGCGCTTCCGTATCCTCTTCTTCACCCCGGCGGCGGAGCCCGGCAAGCGCCTGGGACCCAAGGCCGTCGCCAAGCTGCTCAGCGCGATGCAGAAGGTGGGCATCGAGACCCACCTGGGCCACAAGCTCAAGGGCTTCACCGCGGACAAGGTGATGACCGAGGGCGGCGACCTGCCGGCGGACCTCATCGTGTTCATGCCGGGCGTGACCGGCAACCAGTGGTTTGACAACACCTCGTTGCCGCGCTCCGAGGGCGGGCTGGTCCGAGCCGATGAGCACTGCCGCGTGCCGGGCTTCGAGCGCGTTTACGTGGTGGGCGACTCAGGCAGCTTCCCGGGTCCCGAGTGGATGCCCAAGCAGGCGCACATGGCAGACCTTCAGGCCAAGGCGGCCGCCAAGAATCTCGTCGCCGACCTCAGGCAACAGGCGGCGAACGCCACTTTCGACGTCGAGCTGCTTTGCATCGTCGATGCCAATGATCGCGGCATGATGGTCTGGCGCACCGACAAGCGTAACTGGGTGTTGCCCAGCTCCGCGGTCTTCCATTGGCTCAAGCGCGGGTTCGAGTGGGGGTATTTGCGGCAGTACCGATGAACAACAGGCCAAAGCCTTGGAAGCTGGGCTGGCTGCGACCTGGAGGGATTGGGAGCATCGCAAGAGACGACTGCGCCCGGGCCCCTGGCCGTCAGTAAACAGGCTGCTGGCCGTATTGCCGCTTCAGATCCTCGCCCAGCGCCGTGGTCGCGTCGCTGATGGCGCTGGTCCTGCCTGAGCGCTTGCCCCGGTACACCCGATCGAGGCCCACCGCCCCCGTGGACTTGCGCGAGGCGCGCACGCGGAGGTCGACGCGATCGAGGCCACCGCCGTGACGCTGGACGCTCACTACCGCGGGGTCGATGATCACCTCGGCCTCGTTGGCCTGGCCGCGGGCGGACAGCCGGATGACGGTGGCGAAGGCGTCCGACTCGTCGATGCCGCGGGCGATCTCATGCTGCAGCCAAGTGCGGTCCCGCGCCGACGCGCCCGCGAACTGTACCGGAGACACCGCCGCGGCCAGTTGGCCGCGGTAGCTCTCGTCGTTGCTGATGGCGACCAGGGCGGCATCCGGACCACCGCCGGACGAGCCGCAGCCGGCCAGGATGGCGAGCGCCGCCGTGGTGCAGGCGGCGCAAGAGAGAATGCGAAACATCGGGGGCTTTCCTCGGATTCGGCCTCGGGCCGGGATGCGCCCGCCGGCACTTACGACCAGCGCAGTATTGTCGCGTTATCCGCCGTCGCTTGCCAGCTGCCCCGGGCCGGGCTCGCGGCCTTGGGACCCGCCTTGGAGGAGGCCGCGGGCCATCCCGTGCTGCGGCAGCCGGAGCGCCTCGATGTCGGCCGCCGTACCCTGCTCAGGCTCCCTGCTCAACCCCAACCATGCCCGCGACGAGTCCGATCGAAGAGCCAACGCCCCTGGATTCAGCCGAGCCGCCGGGTGGGCTTGTCCAGTGCTGTGTGTCTGACCCACAGGTCCCCGAGGACAGGCCGGTCCTCGTTCGGCCGGCAGAGGCGCGGTCGGAGTCGCCCTGGGTGACCAGAGTGCCTCCGCCCGGCGCGCCGCGGACCAGTAGTAGCTACGACCACCTTGCCCGGCTCGGGCAACGCATCGCGAATCGCAAGACCGCGGTCCAGCGCAATCGGATAATGGAGTTGCTGGCTCGCGCTACACGAGACCGAATGACGTGCTTTAAGGCGATTGCCGGGAACAAACATACCGAATGGCGCAGGATCTTCGCTCGCCTTCAAGGAGCGGCAGCGGGCGCAAAGTCGAGTTCTGTGCCCGCTGCCGCGACGCAGAAGGCGGGCGAAAAGACAAGCCAGGCGCTGTGTTTGTTGACAGAAATCGCCTTAAGGGCCCAAGGCC
>JANQFI010000362.1 GCA_028277905.1 Chromatiaceae bacterium
GATGGCGGCGGGCGCGGGCGCGCCGGCGGCACCCCCACCCCTGTCGGCCGAAACCATGAGTTCGCTGCTGGCGCTGTTGGGCGAGCAGGGCGCAAAGCATGATCTGACTCGTGACCGCATCGCGATGCCCGATCGCGAAGGCGCGGACGAAGCCGGCAGCGCCGCAGCCAACGATGCGCGGCAATACGGCGCGCGGTCGTTCGAGCGCCAGCCGCAGATGCTCGCGCCTGATCCCGGCCGATCCTTCGTGGTAACCGTATAATCACCCTGCAAAAGTCGAACGCCTGCGCCGCGCACGTTCGCAGCCATTAACTTCGAAAAAAAACCCCTCGCTGATCGTTCCCGCACCGCATCCCATATATGCCCTTTGTGCTATATCCCGTTCGTGACCGCGGGGAGCCGGTGGCAGGGTGAGCGGAGAAAGACAGATGCGTACCGACGTCGTCGTGCTGGGCGCTGGGATCGTGGGAACGTCGGTGGCGCTGCAGCTCGCCAAGCGCGGGCTTGCCGTTGCGCTCGTCGACAAGCGCGACCCGGGCGAGGAAACCTCCTTCGGCAATGCCGGTATGATCGAAGGCGAGACGCTGTTTCCGCATGCCTTCCCGAACGATCTCATGAAGCTTGCGCGTATCGCCGCCTGGCGGGCGCCGGACGCCAACTATCACCTGACCTATCTGCCGCGCGTTGCGTCCTGGCTACTCGCTTACCGGTCCTGGTCGACGCCGGAGCGCCTGCTCGAAACGGCGAAACTGACGCGGCCGATGTTCGCTCAGGCCGTCCCCGAGCACGAAATGCTGATGGAGGAGAGCGGCGCCACGCAACTTCTGCACAAGACCGGCTGGCTCCGGCTCTATCGTTCTCAGCGCTCGTTCGACGAGACCGCGTGCGAACGCCAGACTGCCGAAAGCTATGGCGTTCGCTTCCGGGTGCTCGATGCGAACGGCGCGCTGGCGCTCGAGCCAGCGCTCTCGCCGGTCTTCCGCCACGCCGTCATGTGGGATGACACGGTGAGCGTGACCAACCCGCTCGCTCTCACTCAGGCCTATGCGCGGCGCTTCACCGAGCTGGGCGGGCACGTGGTCAAGGGCGATGCCCTCAGTTTGCGTTACTGCGGTATTCAGGGCTGTCGGGTTCGGACAAGCAAGGGGATCCTCGAGGCCGGCCATGCCGTCATCGCGCTCGGGCCATGGACCAACGACCTGCTGCGCTCCTATGGCCTGCGCCTGCCGCTCGCGGCCAAGCGCGGCTACCATCGCCATTACAAAGCGCGTGGCAATGCGACGCTCTCCCGCCCGGTGCTCGATGCGGATATCGGCTATGTGCTCGCACCGATGGAGCAGGGCATCCGGCTGACCACCGGGGCCGAGTTCGCCGACCGCGATGCGCCGCCGACGCCGGTCCAGATCGATCGCGTGCTCCCGTCGGCGAGGGAACTGTTTCCGCTGGGAGAGGGCATCGAGCCGACGCCCTGGATGGGCTCGCGCCCGTGCCTTCCCGATTCCCGTCCCGTGATCGGCCAGACGCCGAACCATCCCTGGCTGTGGATCGCCTCCGGCCACGCCCATTGGGGCCTCACGCTGGGTCCCGCAACCGGCCGGCTGATTGCGGAGATGATGACCGGCGCAACGCCGTTCTGCGACCCAAAACCCTATCACGCCGACCGCTTCCGCCGCGGCGTCTGAGCGGGCTCGACCGAGATGCGGCGGGTGAGCGCGCGCAGCTCACCTTCCGCTGCCGCGGCGCGTGAGCGGGCGCAGTCCACCCTCTCATCGCCGGGATGATGACAGGGCAACACCCTCCTGCGACCCCAAGCCCTATCGGGCCGATCGCTTCTGCGGCGGTGGGTGAGGGGTACGACCGAGATACGACGGGTGAGCGGGCGCAGCTCACCTTCCGCTCCCGCGGCGGATGAGCGGGCACAGCTCACTTTCACCTCCCCCGCGTGCGGGAGAGGTCGGCGAGCGAAGCTCGCCGGGAGGGGGCGAGCACGGCCCGCCACCTCTCCTCGGTGAGGGTTTTCAGCCGCCCGCGAACTTATCAGCACCGTAGGGTGCCCTTTCCGCTCGCTCGATCGCGTGGGCACGGCGCGCCGCGGGCGCGCCTCTGGCCACCTTACATTCCTCCGGATGAGGGTTTTTCCATTCA
>JANQFI010000364.1 GCA_028277905.1 Chromatiaceae bacterium
CTCACCTCAGGAACGGGTCATAACAGGACATAAGCGGACATGCGGGGACATTTGGTTTGGCCAAGTTGGCCAAACCAGTCCTACGGAAAAATCCGTTCCGCTCACGAACATATTTTCCGCGTCATGCCCCCCCTTTTTTTTCTAACAGCTCGGCGATCAGCTTGTCGGCCGCAGCTATGAGGGGGCTTTTGCCTTCTCCACGGCGTCCTGGCCTCATAGGCGCGCCGTACCTTGGCCCGGACCTTGCCCATGGCTCCTTTCGGTCGACCCCTTGCGGCCTTCCCGCGCGCACAGCATCAGCAGCATATATATTTATGATCTTCGTGGGGCTCGATTTTTCGGATTGTGTGAGCGAATTGGACCCTATCGGCTTATGCGCAGATGGCGCGCGTCTAATCCATGCGATCCACTCTCGGGAGATGATCCGGACCTCGTTGGGTAGGTGCTTTCTGCCCGGCCGCGGTCGCTCGCGCACTTCGATGTGGAGTAGGCGTCGGGCTTCGTGCAGCGTCGTTTGCACGGTGGTGCGGCACACCCCGGCCAGCGCGGCGATCTTGTCGATCGGCAGGTCGCACACGCCGTGGTGCTTGACCTCGCCCGCGATGATGCAGAGCACGGCCATCATGCCGAGCGTGTAGTGGCAGCGGAGATTGGCGGGCAGCACGCCCGACCCGCCGAGCATCCGGCGCCGCTCGCGCGATGCCTTGCGGTCGGGAGAGCGGGGCCGCTGGCGTGGGGTGAACCGGGTCGCAAGGCGGCCAAGGGTCGGGGCCTTCGCACGACTCGCCGGGCGTGTCGAACCCGTCACCACTTGCTCGCAGGGCATCGCTTCGTTGTCGCCCCAAGGGCGAGCCGCGCGCGTCGCCGCGAGTGCGGCGGCGGCCTGTTCCCGCCACGCTGCTTCCCGCGCCGCACTCATGGCAGCGCCCTCATGGCGTCGAGGTGATCGCGGTAACAGCCGCGCTCAACCCCGGAGCTGTCGACCGACAACCAGCCGTCTGCCGTGTCGATCAGCGTCCCGATCTGGACTTGGCCGGCATAGACCGAGAGACGGCGCCGTCCGCAAGCGGGCGCCGTCGCCGCGTCGGTCACCACCGCGGGAATCTCGGCGGCGCTCATTGTTCGCCCCCGCTGGGGGCGAGACCCTGGCACAGATAGTGCCACCTGTCGGTGAAAGCCTGCCAGACGATCCGCAACACAGCACCGCGGACATCCCCCTCAAGCGCAACCCCATGGTCTCGCACGAGGTTGATCGTACGCCGC
>JANQFI010000527.1 GCA_028277905.1 Chromatiaceae bacterium
GGCTGCGCAAGCGCGGCGATTTTGGAGCGGACCGAGAGGTGCGCCTCCCGACCGAGATCGAATGGGAGAAGGCGGCCCGTGGCCCGGACGGGCGCGAGCTCCCCTGGGGCGAGGGCTATGATAGCGGTGCCGCCAACATCGACGAGACCCTGGACGCTATCGGCGAGCTGTACTTGCGGCAGACGACGGCGGTAGGCCTGTATCCGAAGAATAGCTCGCCCTATGGGCTGAAGGATTGCGCCGGCAATGTCTGGGAATGGTGCCTGAACAAGTACGACGACATCGAGGATCGCGGCTTGGCGGGCGACGACCTGCGCGCGGTGCGCGGCGGCTCCTGGAGCAACAGTCGGGCCGCGGCGCGTGCTGCCTGTCGCTACCGCGACAACATCGATGGCAGGGGCAACGCGCTGGGTTTCCGCGTGTGCTCTGCCTGCCCCATCCGCTGATCGCTGAATCGCTGCTCGCTGACCGCTGTCCGTCCTTCGCTGACTCTTCGCTGAGCTGCGTGCCGCTGTCCGACCGCGCGCAGCGCGGTCGCGACTATGTCGCGATCAATCCGCCAGGTCCAGCCGCCGCTCGACCCGCTCCAACCTGCGGCGGAGATCGGCGATCTCGTCGGCATGGACGGCATCGACCGCATGACATGCGGATAGGTGTTGCTCGATGGCCGCGAGGCCGGTTTCGACGCCACTGAAGCGCAAGCGCATCTCGCTTTGGATGTCGTCGAGCTTGGCGTGCAGGTGGCGTGGCATCCCTTGGGTGAGCTTGTCGGACTCGGCTGGCATAGCTTGATGCTCCATTGGAGTCGATCATGCTTGCCCGCATGCTAGCGCGCCAGGGCCAGCAATGCATCCAGATCCAGGTTCTCGTCGATGTGGGCGCCGAGGTCGTCCAGCGCCTGCTCGATGCGGGCGTCGAAGTCGAGCTGCGCGGCCCGGGCGCCGACCTGTTCCAGCCAATGGGCGCGGAAGGCGTCGCCTGCGAAGATGCCATGCAGGTAGCCACCCATGACGCGGCCCTGGTGGCTCAGGGCGCCTTCCGGGCGGGTCGTGCCGCCGGCGTCTTCCAGCACCAGCCAGGGGTGCTGCAGACCGGCGCCGGTGGTGCGGCCCATGTGCATCTCATAGCCCTCGACCTGGCAGCCGCTGATGCTGTCGCGTGCCCCGAGCTCGATGAGACGCTTGTGGCCTCCGATCTCGGTCTCGAGGTCCAGGAGGCCGAGCCCCGGCGTCTCGCCGGGCTCGCCCTCGACCCCCAGGGGGTCGCGCACGACGCGCCCGAGCATCTGAAAGCCGGCGCAGAGCCCGACCACCCGGCCGCCGCGGCGCACATGGGCGAGGATGTCGATATCCCAGCCCTCTTTGCGCAGGACGTCCAGATCCGCCCGGGTGGCCTTGGAGCCGGGCAGAATCACGACCTCGGTGTCCGCCGGCAGGGCCTGGCCCGGCATCAGCCAGCGCAGGTTGACCGCAGGCTCGGCCGCGAGCGGGTCCATGTCGTCGAAGTTGGCGACCCGCGACAGGCGCGGCACGGCGATGTTCAGCGTGCCACCGCCGGTCCAGTCCTGTGCTGCCGGGCGCTCCAGCGCCAGCGAGTCCTCGGCGGGCAGGCGGGAGGCGCCCTCGAACCAGCGCACCACGCCGAGGAAGGACCAGCCGGTATGTGCGGTGATGGTCTCGCACGCGGGCTCGAACAGCGAGAAGTCACCCCGGAACTTGTTCACCAGGTAGCCCACGACCCGGGCACGATCGGCCTCGCTCAGCAGGAGCCAAGTGCCCACCAGGTGCGACATGGTGCCGCCCTTGTCGAGGTCGCCGAGCATGACCACGGGGATGCCGGCACGCTCGGCGAAATACATGTTGGTGATATCGCTGTTGCGCAGATAGATCTCGGCGCCGCTGCCGGCGCCCTCGACCAGCACCAGGTCGGCGTCCGCGCAGAGGCGCTCGAAGCTGTCCAGGATGGCCGGCATCATGCCTTGGCGCATCTGGTGATAGATGCGCGCCGGGCAGTTGCCGAGCGCCCGCCCGCGCAGGACCACCTGCGAGCCGACGTTGGTCTGCGGCTTGAGCAGCACCGGGTTCATGTGTATCGACGGCGGCACGCCGCAGGCGCGGGCCTGGAGCGCTTGCGCCCGGCCGATCTCGCCGCGCGGCTGCGCGCCGTCCGGGCCGGGCCGGGCGTCGGTGTCCCGGGTGACGGCAGCGTTGTTGCTCATGTTCTGCGCCTTGAAGGGTCGCACCCTGAGCCCGCGTCTGGTGTAGGCCCGGCACAGCCCGGCGACCAGCAGGCTCTTGCCCACGTCGGAGGCCGTGCCCTGGATCATCAGCGCACGGGCGCGGCGCGGGCCGTGCCGGCCGAGGGGCGGAAGCTGGAGGTCGATGCTGGGGGCGGTGTCGGGCATGGTCTGGGGCTGGCCTTTGTGGTGGGGGTCGGGGGTCGGGTAAGCTGCCGGACAAGCCCGGTCCGGCTGCGTCGCGCTGCGGTGAGTCGCCGTATCCAAATCGAGATCGGGGTCGGGATCGGAATCGAGATCGGGGTCGGGATCGAGCTTCGTCGCGTTGGGGGGACAGCACTGCGTCATGCGTCAGATCGTACTGGATACGGAAACCACCGGCTTGGAGCCGTCGGAAGGCCATCGAATCATCGAGATCGGCTGTATCGAGCTGGTCGAGCGCCGGCCCACCGGCAAGAATTTCCACCGCTACCTCCAGCCGGACCGCGAGATCGACACCGGCGCCGGGGCAGTGCACGGCATCACCAACGAGTTCCTGGCCGACAAGCCGCGCTTCGCCGAGGTGGTCGAGGAGCTGCTCGACTACTGCCGCGGTGCGGAGCTGGTGATCCACAACGCGCCCTTCGATGTCGGCTTCCTGAATCACGAGCTCAAGCGCTGGCGCAAGGACGCGCCCGCCATCGACGACATCTGTTGCATCACCGACAGCCTGGTGCTGGCGCGGCGCCTGCACCCGGGCCAGCGCAACAGCCTGGATGCACTGTGCAAGCGCTACGGCATCGATAACAGCCACCGCGATCTGCACGGCGCCCTCCTGGACGCACAGATCCTCGCCGACGTCTTTCTCGCCATGACTGGCGGCCAGGTGAGCCTGCACCTGGGCGGTGAGGAGCACCTGGAGACGGGCCTGAGGCGCGAGGCGGTCCGGCGCCTGACCCTGCCCCGCGGCAAGCTCCTGGTGGTGCGGGCGAGCGATGTCGAGCTGGCCGCCCACGAGGCGCGGCTCGCGGCCATCGACAAGGCCAGCGGCGCCTGCGTCTGGCTCGCCGCCGCCGACGGCGACGAGGCATCGGCGGCCGCGGGTTGAGCGGGCGATGAGCGCTCAGGCGCGCTTCCTTGCGCCCTTGTCTGACATCGACCGTGTCCGATCGGCGCACAGCCCCGCGCCCCGCTGCCCGCAGTCAAGCACCCACAGGAATCGAAAAGGTCCAGAAGTTGACCATGAAATGGGTGATGATGCTCGCGACATAGCCGAGGGCGATGTACTTGGTCCACTTCATGTGCTCGAAGAAGGTGTAGACGCCCTTGGCCTGGCCCATCAGCGCCACACCGGCCGCCGAGCCGATGGAGAGCATGCTGCCGCCGACACCGGCAGTCAGGGTCACCAACAGCCACTGGCCCTGGGACATGTCCGGGTTCATGGTGAGCACGGCGAACATCACCGGGATGTTGTCGACGATGGCCGAGAGCACGCCCACCAGGCTGTTGGCGAAGGTCGGGCCGACATCCACGTACGCGAACTGCGACACCAGCTCCAGGTAGCCGATGAAGCCGAGGCCCCCGACGCAGAGGATGACGCCGTAGAAGAACAGCAGGGTGTCCCACTCGGCACGGGCCACCTTGTTGAAGATGTCAAAGGGCATGCTGTCCTCGACCCCGCCGACCCGCACGGTCGACAGCTCCTTGGTCTTGGTCAGGTAGAAGCCGAAGAACTTGAGGTAGGCGAGCCCCGTCATCATGCCGAGCACCGGGGGCACATGCAGGAAGTTGTGTGCGCTGACCGCCGTCGCGATGGTCAGCAGGAACAGGAGCACGATACGCTTGGCGCCGCGCTTCATCTTGATCATCTCGTCGCTGGGCGGCGGCGTCTCGTCCGGGACGGCCTTGCGCATGAACCAGGCCGGCACGAGGTAGTTGACCAGCGACGGGATGAACAGCAAGAAGAAGGTCTGGAACTCGATGATGCCCTTCTGCCAGACCATCAGGGTGGTGATGTCGCCGAAGGGGCTGAAGGCGCCCCCGGCATTGGCGGCGACGACGATGTTGATGCAGCCGAGCGCGACGAAGCGCGGGCTCTCCGCGCCGACGGCCATCACCACGGCGCACATCAGGAGCGCGGTGGTCAGGTTGTCCGCGATCGGCGAGATGAAGAAGGCGAGGAAGCCCGTCATCCAGAACAGCTTGCCGTAGCTCCAGCCGCTGCGTACCAGCCAGGCGCGCAGCCACTCGAACACCCGGCGCTCCTCCATGGCGTTGATATAGGTCATGGCCGCGAGCAGGAACAGGAAGAGCTCGGCGAACTCCATGATGTTGTGCCGCACCGCGTCCTCGACGGTGTGATAGTCGCCGTGGTGGGTGGCGTAGTAGTAGGCGATCAGGAACCAGATCAGGCCCGCGGCCAGCACCACCGGCTTGGACTTGCGCAGGTGGGTGAATTCCTCGGCCATCACGAGGCCGTAGGCGATGACGAAGATCAGGATTGCGGTGTAACCCACCCATTCGGTGGTCAGGATGAGCTGCGAGCCGCCCTCTGACGCCAGGGCGAGCGTGGGCGCCAGGAGGCACAACAGGGCCAGCATCGTGCGTACGGCCGATTGATGCATGGGGGCTCCTTGTAGCGTGTGGTCGTGGGTGGATGGTGGGCCTGGGTGGATGCTGCTTCCGGGTGGACGCCGGACCTGGCTCGCCGCGTCCGCCGGGTGCCCGGCGATTCCGCGCGGCAGGGTGCAACGAGCCGCGGGCACCCTGGTTGGACCGGGCACCGGAGCACGGCGGCAATTGTAGTGGCTTCGCCGGATCGCAGGCTCTGCGCAGGCGCCGGCCGGAGCCCAGCGGCCTGTGCTGCGCGCGAGCCGGGGCGCTGCGCTGGGCTAGCGCGACTGCCGGCGGCTGCCGGGGGTGGGGCTGGCGCCGGCCAGACCCTCGATGGTGGGCAGCCGCAGGATCTCCACGTGCTTGCGGTCCACCCTGACCAGGCCCTCGTCCTGGAAGCGCGTGAAGAGCCGGCTCACGGTCTCCACGGCGAGGCCGAGATAGTTGCCGATCTCGTGGCGGGACATGCTGAGGTAGAAGTCGGTGGGTGACAGGCCGCGCTTGCTCAAGCGCTGGGACATGCTCACCAGGAAGGCCGCGAGCCGCTCCTCCGCGTTCTTCTTGCCGAGCAGCAGGAGCATCTCGGCGTCGTGGCCGATCTCTTTGCTCAACAGGCGGAACATGGCGTGCTGTAGGCTCGGAATGGACGAGGACAGCTCTTCGAAGCGTTGGAAGGGCACCTCGCAGATGGCCGAGGTCTCCAGCACCTTGGCGGAACAGGTATGCACGTCCTGGTCGATGGCGTCCAACCCGATGATCTCGCCGGGCAGGTGGAAGCCGAGCACCTGCTCGCCGCCTTCTTCGCTCGGGGTGTAGGTCTTCACCGAGCCGGTCTTGACCACATGCAGCGAGCGAAAGCGCTCGCCACTGCGGAACAGGTGATCGCCGCGGTGCAGGGGCCGCGAGCGCCTGACAATACTGTCGAGCCGGTCCACATCCTCCGGCAACAAGCCCATCGGCAGGCATAGCTGCGACAGTGTGCAGTTCTTGCACGCGACACGGATGTTGTCGAAGGAGATAACTTTGCGTTGGGTCAAGGCGGTGTCCCCGGCTGGTTGACACTCCTATTTTGCAACTCAGGTTGACAGGCATCAAGGGCGAAAGCCGCAGCTTTCACGCACCCCTGTTGGTGTTATTGCGAAGCGTCGTCGGCAAAGCTGCCTGGGCGTGGCTGTTTCGACACGTTTGCGCCCTGGCTGCGGTGCTTGCGGCCAGGATGCGGGCCCAGGTGCGACAGGCTGAGCCGAGCCATGGATACCGCATCGAGCGGGCCCGGCGACCGGCCGGGCTTTCGGCTGCCGGCGCCGAAACGAAAAGGCCGCGCCCCAGGGGGCGCG
>JANQFI010000248.1 GCA_028277905.1 Chromatiaceae bacterium
GAGCCGGCGCTCGACGTGGCGCTGGTCGAGAAGAGCTTCTGCGGCAGCGGCGCCAGCGGCCGCAACGGCGGCTTCTGCATGACCTGGGCCTCGAAGATCCACACCCTGGTGAAGCTCTGCGGCGCCCAGGAGGGGCTGCGCCTCTACCGGGCGACCGAGGAGGGCGTCGGCGCCATCGGCGCTTTCTGCCGCGAGCACGGCATCGACGCCGGCTTCCGCCAGGACGGCTGGCTGTGGACCGCCAGCAACCCGGCCCAGCTCGACGCCTGGCAGCCCTGTCTCGACCAGCTCGAGCGGCTCGGGGCCAATCCCTTCCAGGTGCTCGACGGCGACGAGGCCGCCCGGCGGGCCGGGGCACCGGTGGTCCTGGCCGGGGTCTTCGAGCCCACGGTGGCGAGCCTCCAGCCGGCCCGCCTCGCCCTCGGCCTGCGCCGGGTCGCTTTGGAGCGCGGCGTGCGGATCTACGAGCGCTCGCCGGTCACCCGCATCGCACGGGGGCCGCGCCCGCGTCTCGAGACCGCCCAGGGCAGCCTTGTTTGCGACAAGCTGGTGCTGGCGCTCAACGCCTGGGCCGCCGAGCTGCCGGAGTTCCGGCTAAATCTCTTGCCCCTGGTCGCCGACCTGCTGATCACCGAGCCGGCGCCCAAGGCGCTGGAAGGCAGCGGCCTCGAAGGCGGGCTGGCGATCTCCGATTCCCGCTCCCTGGTGCATTACTACCGCTCCACCCCGGACGGGCGCATCGCCTTCGGCAAGGCGAGCGGCGCCTTCTTCTACGGCGGCCAGGTGGGCGAGCGGGCCGAGGGCGCCTCGCCCTATCACGCCAGGATGGCGCGGTCGTTCGAGCGCTTCGTCGGCGGGCGCGGCGACTTCACCATCGCCGAGAGCTGGCGCGGGCCGGTGACCCGCACCCAGAACGGCCTGCCCGTCTTCGGCCGCCTGAAGCGCCACCCCAGCATCGTCTACGGCCACGGCTATTGCGGCAACGGGGTCGGGCCGAGCTACACCGGGGCCAAGTTCCTCGCCTCCCTCGCCCTCGACCGCGACGACGAATGGGCGAGCAGCCCGCTCGCCCAAGGGCCGCTCGGCGGCGGCTTCCCGCCGGAGCCCTTCCGCTATATCGGCGCCAACCTGGTGCGCGACGCCGCGGCGCGGATCGAAAGCGCCCAAGACGCCGGTCGCAAGCCGAACCCGATCGACCGGACGCTCGCCCGCTTCGCGCCGGAAGGCCTGGTCAGAACCGAGAACTGATCTGGCCCGTTTCAGCGGACCTCCGTCCGCCGGCCGACCCGCGTCGCCATGATCCGCCGGCTAAGGAGGATGACCGGAATGAGCCCCGCCGCGACGAGAACGAGGGACGGGGTCGAGGCCTGGGCCAGGCGCTCGTCGGAGGCCAGGCGATAGGCCTGCACGGCCAGTGTGTCGTAGTTGAAGGGCCGCAGAATCAGGGTTGCCGGCAACTCTTTCATGACGTCGATGAAGACAATCAACCCCGCCGTCATAAGCCCGCCGGACAGGAGCGGCATGTGAATCCGGCGCAGAGTCCCGAAGCGGCTTTCCCCCAAGCTGCGCGCAGCGTCATCCATGGCGTCCGGGATCTTGGCGAGGCTGGCCTCGACCGTGGTCAGGGCGACCGCCATGAAACGCACGACATAGGCGAACACCAGCGCCGCCAGGGAGCCGGTGAGCAGAAGGCCGGTCGAGATACCGAAGGTCGCCTGCATGAAAGCGTCCACGGCATTGTCGAAGGTGGCGAGCGGCATCAGTATGCCGACGGCGATGACCGAGCCCGGCACGGCGTATCCGAGGTTCGCCATACGCACCGCGGCACGGGTGACTGGACCGGCTGCCAAGCGCGCCGCATAAGCAAGGATGAGCGCCGGCGCGACGGCGGCCAGCGCGGCGAGAAAGCCCAGCTTCAGCGAGTTGCCGATCAGCGTGGCGTAGCGCTGGGTGAAGAGGTCGTGTCCGTCCACATAACTGAGATTGATCAGTATGACCACGGGCAGGACGAAGCCAAGCAGCACTGGCGTTGAGCAGGCCAGGATCGCGAGCCAGGCCCGCGCGCCGGAAAGCGGGCAGCGAAAAAACTCGCCGACGCGCCGGCTGTGATGAAACTTGGCCTGCCGACGCGCCGCGCGCTCGACCAGGACCACGGTGAGGACGACGGCCAGCAGCATGGTGGCGAGCTGGCCAGCCGCGACCAGGTCGTCCATGGAAAGCCAGGCCCGATAGATGCCGGTGGTGAAGGTGTGCACACCGAAATGGGCCACCGTGCCGAAATCCGCCAGGGTCTCCATCAGGGCAAGGGTGACCCCACCCGCCAGCGCCGGGCGTGCCAGGGGCAGCGATATTTGACGGAAGGTCTGAAATGCCGTTCGCCCGAGCGTACGGCTAACGTCCGTGTAGCAGGTCGACTGCTCTAGAAAGGCATTGCGGGCAAGCAGGTAAACATAAGGGTAAAGGACGAAGATGAACATCGCCATAGCGCCGCCCAACGAACGGATATTGGGGAACCAGTAGTCGCGCGGGCCCCAACCGGTAAGCTCGCGCAAGGTAGACTGCACGATGCCCGGATGGGACAGGATGTCGGTGTAGGCGTAGGCGATGATATAGGCGGGGATCGCGAGCGGCACGATGAGCGCCCATTCGAAGAAGCGCCGCCCCGGGAACTCGCACATGACGACAAGCCAGGCGGTGGAGGTGCCGACGATCAGCACGCCGATACCGACGCCCAGAATCAACACCAGGGTATTGGCCACATAGTCCGGAAGGACGGTCTGCGCCAAATGGGCAAGCGTGCCCTTGTCTTCAGCAAAGATGGAGAAAGCAACCCAGGCAACCGGCACAATCAGGAGGATCGCCACCGCAAGGGCCAGAAAGCCAAGCCAGTTATTGCCGCTCTGCGGTGCGGTTCCGGCGCGCGCCGTGTAGGAAGCGCCTGACCGGTCGCTGGAAGTCTCGAATGTCAATCGCTCAGCACTGGCCTGTCGTTAAGCGAAGCGCGGCCGCAGCCTGGAACAAGGTCCCGGAAGCGACCGGCATCGACAAAGCGTTCGGGGACGGCATATCCGCCATCCCCGATCCGCACAAGGCATACATGCCCTTACTGATAGCCGACTTCATCGTAGATCATCTGGGCCTTGGCCTGGTTCTCGCCGAGCTTGTCGAGAGCCTGGGTGTCGGCCTTGAAGTCGCCCAGCTGGCTTACGCTCGCACTTTTGGCAACGCCGGAGACCACTGGATACTCGTCATTGCCGGCCGCGAAGTAGTTCTGCGCGTCCTTGCCGGCCAGGTACTCCAGGAAAGCAACCGCATTCTCGGCATTGGGCGCATGCTTCGCGACACCGCCGCCGGAGATGTTGACGTGGGCCCCGAAGGAGTCCTGATTGGGGAACACGATACCGATCTTGTCCGTCATACCGCTCAGGTCGCGCACGTCCTTCCTGAGCGCCCGGGCGAAGTAATAGGTGTTCGAGATTGCTATGGCGCACTCGCCGGAGGCGATGCCACGCAACTGATCGGTGTCGCCGCCCTCCGGATCCCGGGCCCTGTTGGCGTAGACGCCCGCCGCCCAGGCCTTGGCCTTGTCCTCACCCACGTGCTCGATCAAGCCGGAGAGCAGAGACAGCATGTAGATGTTAGAGCCGGACCTCGTGCAGACCATTCCCTTGTATTTCGGGTCGGCCAACTCCTGATAGGTCTGAGGCGGGTTCGCGACCTTCTCCTTGTCGTAGAAGATGACGCGGGCGCGGGTCGAAAAGCCGTACCAGTGTCCCTCCGGGTCGCGCAGATTGGAGGGGATGGCATCGTCCAGCACATCGGATTTGATCGCCTGGAGCAGTCCGTCCTTCTCCGCCGCCCACAGGCGACCGATATCGACCGTCAGCAGGACGTCGGCGGGGCTGTTGGCCCCTTCGGCCTCCATGCGGCTCATCAAGGCGCTGGCCTTGTCCTCGATGCGGTTGATCTTGATGCCGGTCTTCTCGGTGAACTCCTCGTAAAGCCGCTCGTCGGTGTCGTAGTGCCGCGACGAGTAGAGATTGAGCTCGCCTCCGGCGAACGCGGGTGGCGTGAACGCGAGAAGCACGCCGGCACCGACCGCCATGAGTCCCCTGCGCGCAACACCGAAAGACTGAAACGAAGCTCGGAAGCCGGGTCTGGCTCCAGGCTTTCTCAGCGACATCTGCATTGACCTTCATCCTCCTAGTCACCCCGGCTTGAGACTCAGGGCTTGGGTTAATCTCTAGCGAACCGAATGCTAGTTGCGAATTGTTCTTAACAAGCCGCAACGCTAGTTGCGAACAGTTCGCAAGTCAAGTTAGGGCGGAAAGGCCTCGCTCCAATAGTCGAAATGCCGATTCACCCGAGTTTCCATCCACCGACCGCCAGAACCGAAACCGGGCCGCCAAGCCGAGCGCCAGGGGGGATGGGATCGGCCAAGCCCTTTTCCTCGTGCGTCGACAAGCCCGGCATGAGGACCTAGCCGTATGGCCCAGCCCGCCCTCAGCCCATCCAAGGGCGAGGCGCGCGATAACCATCTGATTTTAGTGAAGATCCGATCCCGAGAGGCCGCGTCGGCCGGCACCTCGTCAGAGCGGCTTGCGGGCGCGGTAGAAGCCGGGGCGGAGCTCGCCCTTGTCGAGCACCACCACCATGGCGCGCCAGTTCTCGAGGAAGTGTTCCTGCTGCTCGCGCCCCAGCAGCTCGACCATCTGCGCCTCCAAGGCCCCTTGCATGAGATCGTATTCCCGGTGGCAGAGCTCCCGGTAGGCCTCCCGGTCGTCGGTCAGCGCGACCTCGGCGAAGCCGGCCTCCTGCAGGATCCGGCCGTGGGCCTCGAGGGTCTCCATGGCGTAGGTGAGGCCCTCCATCTTGAACCAGTAGCGCATGTCGTCGCTGTAGGGTGCCTCGCCTTTCATCCAGTCGTAGCAGGTGAAGACGCCGCCCGGCTCAAGGACCCGCAGGACCTCCTTGAACATGGCCAGCTTGTCCTCGACCTGGGTGAAGACGCCGGAGCTGTAGACGACATCGAAGGCGCCATCGTCGAAGTCCAGCGGACCCGGCGCCACCTGGCGGAAGTCGATGCGGTCCGCCAGCCCGGCCTCTTCCGCATAGCCCTGCGCCCGGGCCACCAGCGGCGCTTCCAGGTCGATCCCGACGACCCGCGCGCCCAGCTCGCCGGCCAGGATCATGGCCGGGCCGCCGATGCCCGAGCCGATGTCGAGCACCCGCTTGTCCCGGAGCTCGAGGCCATCGACGATGCGGCGCACGTTCTCGGGCCCGGCCGGGATCAGGAAGCCGCGGCCCCAGATGAGCTCCAGCATGTCGATCAGGGCGTCGTGATATTCGTCCTGATGCGCGCCCGGCTCGCTCACGACGCTTGCCGCCCGTTCAAGACGCGATCTTGGGGGCCTCGGACGCCGCCATCTGCATGTCCTTGGCGCGCTGCTTCTCCTGGCGCAGCAGCAGCCAGCCGGCGATGATGACCCCGGTCGCGACGACCAGGATGATGATGGTCGCGAGCGCGTTGATGTCAGGCCTGAGGCCCAGCCTGACCCGCGAGTAGATCAGCATGGGCAAGGTGTTCGAGCCGGGACCTGACACGAAGCTCGCGATCACCAGGTCGTCGAGCGACAGGGTGAAGGCAAGCAGCCAGCCGGCGATCATGCCCGGCGCCAGCAGGGGCAAGGTGATGTCCCGGAGCACCCGGAAGGGCTTGGCGCCCAGATCGAGCGCCGCCTCCTCGAGGGACTCGTCCATGCCGGTCAGCCGCGACTGGATGATCACCGCCACATAGGCCAGGGAGAAGGTGATGTGGGCGATGGTGATGGTGGTGATGCCGCGCTCGCTCGGCCAGCCGATGAACTCGCCGAGAGTGATGAACAGCAGCAGTAGCGAGAGGCCG
>JANQFI010000367.1 GCA_028277905.1 Chromatiaceae bacterium
AGCGCTTCACCGCCTGCATCATGCCGACGTTGCCCTCGGAGATCAGCTCGGAGACCGGCAGGCCGTAGCCGCGGTAGCCCATGGCGATCTTGGCGACCAGGCGCAGGTGCGAGGTCACCAGGCGGTGGGCGGCATCGACGTCGCCGTGCTCGCGCCAGCTCTTGGCCAGCATGTACTCCTCGTTCGGCTCGAGCATCGGGAACTTGCGGATGTCCTGCAAGTAGCGGCTGAGATTGCCTTCCGAGCTCAGAACCGGAACCTTGGGAGAGGCCATGGCGTCCACCTCGCTTTTTGTGCACCCCGCAGCGGCGACGCCGCCACAGGCATGCCGCTGACCGTTATACGCAGAGAATCCGGGAAGGGTTCCTTATCTGGTGCGGCGCTGGAGCCAGATCAAGAAGACCCTACCTCCCATGGGGCGTAAGGAACATTACAAGAATTCCAGGAAACTTGTCAAGTCTTTCAAATCTTTCGGTAAAGGGCTGGTAAACGTCAAGCTCTCGCGGCTCAGGGGGTGGCTGAAGCCGAGGCTCTCGGCATGCAGGGCCTGGCGGCCGAGGCCGGCCAGCGCGGCGCGTGCCGCCGCCGGCAGGGCGCCGCGCCGGCTCGTCGTCTCGCGGCCGTACAGCGGGTCGCCGAGCAGCGGATGGCCGCGATGCGCCAAATGTACGCGGATCTGGTGCGTACGGCCGGTCTCCAGCCTGCAGGCCAAGCGGCTGACCGCGCCGCCGGCGCCATGGCCGAGGGTATGATAGCGGGTGACGGCCGGCCGGCCGCCTTGGGACAGCACCGCCATCTTCTTGCGGTTCCGCGGGCTGCGGCCGATGTTACCGACGATCTCGCCGGCCGCCGGCTCGGGCCGGCCCCAGACCAGGCAGGCGTACTGGCGCTCGATCCGGCGTGCGGCGAACTGGGCGACCAGGCCCTGGTGCGCGGCGTCGCTCTTGGCGGCGACGATCAGCCCCGAGGTGTCCTTGTCCAGCCGGTGGACGATGCCCGGCCGGCGCACCCCGCCGACGCCCTTGAGCGAGGGCCCGCAATGGGCGATCAGCGCGTTGACCAGGGTCCGGTCGGGGTTGCCGGGGGCCGGGTGGACGACCAGGCCGGCCGGCTTGTCGACCACGATCAGGGCCTCGTCCTCGTAGACGATGGCCAGCGGGATGGCCTGGCCTTCCGGCTCCGGCGCCTCGGCCGGCGGCACTTCCAGGGCGATGACCTGGCCCGCCCGCGGCTTGGCCGAGGGGCTGCGCAGCGGCGCCCCGTCGAGCGCCAGGGCGCCGGCCTCGATCAGCCGCTTGAGCCGGGCCCGGCTGAGCGCCGGCAGGCGGCGGCTGAGCAGCCGGTCGACCCGCTCGCCGGCCTCCTCCGGCGCGACGGTCAGGACATGGCGCTCGGCGCGCTCGGCCGCCCCGCCGGCCGCCCCGCCGGCCGCCGGTCGGGCCTCGGGCGCCGCGCTGGGGTCACGCGCCATGGTGCTTGCCGCGCCCCGTCGGGCTGCCTAGCTTGGGCCGCATGGCGGGACCCTAACCGGTGCGGCGATGAAACAACAGGCGGGCGCGCGTGCCCTGGTGGCCCTGGTCGTGGGTCTCGGAATCCTCATCTTCGCGGGGCTGATCGTGGTGGCGGTGACCGTGGCGAGCCGCATCTCCGACGGCGACAGCCCTGGCTTCGGCCAGATCGCCCTGCCCCTGCCCGAGGGCTGCAGCATCGCCGAGGCGACGGCCGGCGAGGGCCGCCTGCTGCTGCGCCTCGAGGGCCTGGCCGAGCGCGGCTGCGACCAGGTCATCATCCTCGACCTGGAGAGCGGCCGCGAGCTCGGCCGCATCGCCGCCCGGCCCGAGACCTGACCGCCCGCAGCGAGACCAAGCCATGACCGCGCCCGCCAACTTCTGCTCGGACAACGTCACCGGCGCCGCGCCGGGGATCCTCGAGGCCTTGGTCCGGGCCAACGCCGGGCCGCAGGCCGCCTACGGCGAGGACGAGGCCGGCCGGCGCCTCGAGGCCCGGATGGCCGAGGTCTTCGAGACCGAGGTCGCGGTCCTGCCGGTGGCCACCGGCACCGCGGCCAACGCCCTGGCGCTGTCCGTCGCGAGCCCGCCCTACGGCGCGGTCTATTGCCACGAGGCGGCGCACATCAACGTCGACGAATGCGGCGCGCCGGAGTTCTACAGCGGCGGCGCCAAGCTGGTGCCCTTGCCGGGCGAGCAGGCCAAGCTGACGCCGGAGACCCTGGCCGGCGCGATCGCCGGCGCAGGCGTGGTCCACCACGTGCAGCCGGCGGCGGTCTCGATCTCCCAGGCGAGCGAGCTGGGCACCCTCTTCCGCCCGGCCGAGATCGCCGCCCTGGCCGAGGTCACCCGGCGCCACGGCCTGGCCCTGCACATGGACGGCGCGCGCTTCGCCAACGCGCTGGTCGCGCTCGAGGTCAGCCCGGCCGAGCTGACCTGGCGCGCCGGCGTCGACCTGCTGTCCTTCGGCGCGACCAAGAACGGCGCCTTGGCCGCCGAGGCGGTGCTGCTGTTCGGCGGCCTGCGCGACAAGCTCGAGGAGCTGCGCTACCGGCGCAAGCGCGGCGGCCACCTGGTCTCCAAGGGCCGGCTGCTGTCGGTCCAGCTCGAGGCCTACCTGGCCGACGATCTCTGGCTGCGCAACGCCCGCCAGGCCAACGCCATGGCCCGGCGCCTGGCCGAGGGCCTGGCGGCCTTGCCGGGCGTCGCGCTGCGCCACCCGGTCGAGGCCAACATGCTGTTCCCGCGCCTGCCGGCGCCGGTGATCGAGGGCCTGCGCGCCGAGGGCTTCCGCTTCTACGACTGGGGCGAGGACAACGGCATCCGCCTGGTCACCGCCTTCGGCACGACCGAGGCCGAGGTCGAGGGCTTCCTCGCCGCGGCCCGCCGGCTGAGCGGCGCCTCGGCCGCCGCCTGAAGCGCCGGGCGCGGCGGCGGGCGCGGCGGCGGAAAGCCGTCATCCCCTTGTCACGGGCCGGCGCATTCGCTACATCTCGGTGCTTGACCGGCCACCCAGCGTCCCCTTCGTCTAGTGGCCTAGGACATCGCCCTCTCACGGCGAAAACAGGGGTTCGACTCCCCTAGGGGACGCCAATTATTTCAACGACTTAACTCCACGGCCGCATAGCTTCGCCAACTTTTCGCAAAGAGGAACGCGTTCCGTTCGGGGCCGCTTTCGGCGCCCGGTTCTTGGATGATTCCCGGAATCGACACCTGGCGAGCTGCTGGATGCATAGTGAAGCCCTATCGGCATGCAGCGAGGTTTGAGGCTGACCGCCGGGCGGATGGGATGCTCGATGCGCCGGCCTCACCTGTTCAGAAAACTCAACTGGAACTCCAAAGGGGACCTGCCCGAGAATCTCCTGAACGAGGCAGAGAAATGAGACGGCGACACGAAACCACACGCAAGAGCGACCTCCGTCACCGGCATGTCCGTTTGCATCAACAAGCTCTTGGCCCTCTTCAACCGGAGCTCCCGATAGTAGACGTGCGGCGACACGCCGAGCTGTCGCTGGAACTTTCTCTGCAACTGGCGCAGGCTTAAGCTCGCGAATTCCGCGATTTCGGCGAGGCTACGAGGAGACTCGATGTGACTCGCCATCTCGCAGAGAGCCGCGCGCAACCGCGAGTCACTTACATGCGCTTCTAGGATGGCAGGACAAGAGTCCAGAGCCGATGGTTCACGTAAGCCTTGATGGAGCAATGTCTGGCTCGTCTTGTACGCCAGATCTCGCCCATGACGAAAAGCAATGTGCTGCAGTATCATGTCGCAGGCGGACTCTCCACCAACGCAACTGAATCTCTTTCGATCGACCACAAAGAGGCTTTGGCTTAACTCAACCAGAGGAAACATCTCTCTAAAGACTGCAGCGGTCGACCAGTGAACCGTGCATCTGTAGCCGCCGAGGAGGCCGGCACGGGCGAGCACGAACGCTCCCGTGCAAAGCGCGCCTATCGACCCCCCGAAACGGGCCACTCGACCTAGCCATCTGAACAGGGCGTCATCGGCAAAGGTCGTCGTTCTTAAACCGCCGCAGATCACGACGTTGTTGAAGCCGGCAGCCTGCCGGATGTTGCCCGATGGCAGAATTCCGACCTGGCTGGAGCTTTGAACCTGACCGCCGGCGATCGAAAAGACCGACCAATCGAATAGAGTCGCTTGACTTAGCATGTTGGCGACGCGGAGCGGCTCAATGGCGGCCGTAAAGGCTGCCAGTGAAAACTGCGGCAGCAGGACGAAGGCAACTCTCTCGGGTTCTCCTTCGAGCGGCGGCGCCAAGACCGCGGCGCCGGGCTCATCGACTGGAGATCCGCCGCTGCCGCCGCCGCGACGGCAGGAACGCCGCGCCATACCGTTTAGCATTGGCAGCCTGGCGCGACGCCTTGGCCCGACACCCGAAATCCGAGTCCCGTTGGCGGCACAACACCGTGCTGTGCCGCCTTCGTCATCGGACTCTCGCGCGACGGCCGCGGAGCGCTCAGTTTCCGACCTGCTCGGCCTCGGTCACCCAAGCATCGAAGCGATCGCTGTTGGCCGCAACCCACTCCTCGGCATGCCGTCTGATCTCAGCCAGGCCCGTCTCGCCGTCGTGCTGGCGCAAGATGGCGCTGTTCACGTCGCCGATGGGTATGGCCAGCAGCTCGAAGAACCTCTTGGCGGCCGGATTCTCCGCTAGGAACTCGTTGTTCGCCAGCACCCGAATGGTGTTGACCGTGAAGCCGGGATTTCGACCGTCCGGAAGCGAAGTGTCGGCATCCCCACGTTCTCCTGGAAGCGCAGTGAAGGGGACATTCAGCCAAACGGAGTCCTCGCCGGGCTTGAGTATGGAACTGACCCAAAGCGGCGACCAGGTGTAGTAGAGAATGGACTCACCCGCTTTGTATCGCGTGATCGTGTCCGCGATGAGCGCGAAGTAGACACCCTGATTGTGGTTGACCGTGCCGCGGAGATCGTAGGCATCGAGTTGATGCTCGATAACCCCCTCACAGCCCCAACCGGGGTTGCATCCAGTCAAGTTCGCTTTGCCGTCGCCGTCCGAATCGAATATCGCCGCGATGGCGGGATCCTTCAACTGGCCCAAGTTATCGATGTCGTGTTTTTCCGCTGTCGCCTTGTCGATCAGGTACCCTTGGGCCGCGCCTTCGATCAGCTTTCCGACCCGCGACAGCTTCGCATCGCCGCCAGCCTCGTCGTAGAACTTCTGATGAAGGGGATCCCAATGGACCGCCGTGTAGTCGGCGTCGCCCTGTGCAATAGACAGGTGCATAGCTGGAAACTGGCCTTCCAGGTGCTCGTTGACTTGGTAGCCCAAACGCTGCAGCCCAATCTGCACCACGAAGTGCTGGAAGTAGTGGTCGGCACGACCCGTGCTCATCGGTTGGACCGTCTTGCCGTCGCCCGGGCCAGCTTGTGCCGTAAGCGTGGTGCCACTCAAGAGAATGAGCGCGGCAGCGCCGAGCAGCAGCTGTTTCGACTTGATGGCCCTTAGCTGTTCCAGCATGAGCATCCTCCCCTGTTACCCTTGTTTCAATAGGTTAGATATTCTTGCTGCGGATTCCGGGTCCCCAGTAGGGACATGATGGGCAAATAGGCGGACCGGGGTAAACGTCGATAAAAATGACCAATCAAGTAATCTGTGCTTACGCAGACTCCGGCATCTCTTCGAATGAGCCGCCTGCGCGAGAGCGGGCTTCACCGCGATGTGCGCATGATCTGCCTCGCCAAACCGACCGGTCCGACTTCATACCAGTTGCGGCGACCGCGATCGCGCCGCGTTCGTCCGAAGCCCTGGGAAATCCGATCGATGGCGATGGCGACCAAGACGATGCCGAGCCCGCCGGTCGTCGCCACCGCCATGTCCAATCGCCCGATCCCACGCAGCACCATTTGCCCTAGACCGGTGACGGATATCATGGACGCCACGACGCTCATGGCGAGAGACATCATGATGGTCTGGTTCACGCCCGTCATGATCGTCGGCAGCGCCAGCGGCAGCTGAACCTTGACGAGGGTTTGGTTCTGGCTGGCCCCGAATGCCAGGGAGGCCTCGACCAAATCTCCGCGGACCTGTCGGATGCCAAGGTTTGTGAGGCGTATGATGGGCGCCAAGGCATAGATGATGGTCACGATGACTCCCGGCACATTACCGATTCCGAAGAGCATGACCACGGGAACGAGATAGACGAACGACGGGATCGTCTGCAGAAAATCGAGTAGCGGCTTCAAGACGGCTTCGAAGCGGTCGCTACGCGCGGCAAGAATACCGATCGGAATCCCAATCGATACACAGAAGATCACGGCCGTGATTACGATCGCCAAGGTGGTCATCGCATTGAGCCAAGCGCCTATCGCTCCGACTACGAAAAGACAACCTGCGACGGCCAAGCCCACACGCGGTCCCGCAAGCTGCCATCCGAGGAGGCCGAAGATGGCGAGCACGAACACGGCAGGCGTCGCCCGCAAGCCGCCTTCCATCCCTCGCAGGACGATGTGGATTGGCTGCTTCATGGCCTGAAAGACGCCGCGGAAATGGAGGACCGTCCAATCGAGAGCCTCTTTCGCCCAATCGCCGGCAGGAACGATTGGCTCCTTGAAGAGGTCGAGAAAGCTCAGGAATTCCATAGCGCTTCCAATTCGATTGGCGGGTCGGATTGCTAGTCGGGCGTATAGGCTCTGATCGCCTCGAGCAGTTGCTCGGACGTGATCACGCCGACACAACCTGTGCCATCCTCAACCAGGACCGGTCCCCGCGAGCCTTGAAAGGCCTCGATGATGCTGTGCAGGCCATCGCTGGGGCGCACACGCGGCGACTCGTCGCCCTTGGATACAGCCGCACCGTCGGCTAGTTGGCTTAGCGGAGTCATCACCCCACCGGCCGTCAGAAATCGGAGTCGGGAAATGCCCTTGACGAATTTCTCCACATAGTCGCCCTGTGGTTTGGTCACGATCTCCTCGGGCGTGCCGACCTGGACGATGGCACCGTCTTTCATTATGGCCACTCGATGCCCCATTCGAATGGCCTCTTCCAGGTCATGGGTGATGAAGATGGTGGTTTTGTGCAACTGCGCGGAGAGCTCGAGGAACTGCTCCTGCAGCTCCGAGCGGATCAGGGGATCGAGAGCGCTGAAAGGCTCGTCCATGAGCAGAATGTCCGGGTTCGCGGCAAGCGCACGAGCCAACCCGACTCTCTGCTGCATACCGCCTGAAAGCTCGTCCGGATAGTGGCTTTCCCAGCCGGCCAACTTGACCTGATCGAGGGCTTTCGATGCCGCTTCGTTTCGGCTTTTCCTGTCTACGCCCCGAACTTCCAGCCCATAGGTGACATTGTCCTGGATCGTCTTGTGCGGCCAAAGCGCCATATGCTGAAACACCATGCCGATCGTCTCCGATCGCAGGCGGCGCAACTCCTT
>JANQFI010000631.1 GCA_028277905.1 Chromatiaceae bacterium
ATTTGACCAGGTTATGAGCGCTGCTTGCGGTGTCGGAAGCGGTAGGAGCTGTTGCCGGTCTCGATGATGTCGCCGTGGTGGGTGAGGCGGTCGAGGAGTGCGGTGGTCATGTTGGCGTCGCCGAAGACCTGGACCCACGCGGCGAAGGCGAGGTTGGTGGTGATGATGCGGCTGCTGCGCTCGTAGAGCTGGCTGACGAGGTGGAAGAGGCGTGCGCCACCGGCCTCGGGGAACGGCAGGTAGCCGAGCGCATCGAGGATGACGGCGTCGACCTGGGTGAGCTGTCTGGCCAGGGTTCCGGCCTGGCCCTGGGCCGTCTCCTGCTCCAGGCGGTTGACCAGGTCGGCGCCGTTGTCGAAGCGCACGCGTTTGCCGCGGTGGATGGCGGCGACGCCGAGCGCGGTAGCCAGGTGCGTCTTGCCGGTGCCGGTGCCGCCGACCAGGATCAGGTTGTGGGCCTCGCGGGTGAGCTCGGCGCTGGCCAGGGCCTCGATGAGGGCGCGCTCGACATCCGACTCGTCCCCCTGGAAATGATCGAGCGCGCGGTGGATGGGGCAGCGCGCTGCCGGTAGCTGATAGCGCAGCGAGCGGACCTGGCGCTCGACCGGTTCGGCCTCGATCAGGCGTCGGATCCAGGCCAGTGGATCGGCAGGGCTTCTCGGGCGTTCTGCCAGCAGCTCCTGCAGAGCACTGGCCATGCCGTACAGGCGCAGGGCGAGCAGCTGTGCGGTCAGTGCCTGGCTCATGCCTCACCTGCCCGTGCACGCGCGCAGTTGGTCATAGCGCGCACCGTCCGCTTGGGGCTCGCAGGCCAGGCGCAGGTGCTCGGAGACTGGCAGCGGTGCCGGTGGCGGCGGCGCCTTGAGCCGGTGGACAGGGTTGAGCACCACGGCGGCGCTCAGGGTGCGATGTTCCAGGGCCAGCTCGCAGGCCACGGTGACCAACGCCGAGCCGTGCGCGCGCAGCGCCAGGAGGATCTCGACGCAGGCGCGGTCGCCTGTAGGCTGCTGGCGCAGCTTGTCCTTCAGCGCGGCGATCGGTGCCGGCAACGTCCAATCCACGAACGGCGCACCGTTGCGCAGCGCTCCGGGCTTGCGCTCGAGCAGCGGCAGGTAGTGCCAGGGGTCGAGCACCAGGCGCGCGCGGGCGAAGCTGCGGGCATGGACGGCGAGCTGCCCACTGTCGGCCACGACGACGATCCGCTCGGCACTGGCGCGCAGCGAGACCCACTGTCCGGCGTACGCGGCCGGGACGCTGTAGCGGCTGCGATCCTAGGCGACGGTGCAGGTGAAGCTGACCCGGCAGGGCTGCTCGAAGTAGCCGCCGACGGGCCGCTCAAGGGGATGCAGGTGCGCCTGCTCCTGGGCGCAGACAGCGCTGATCGCGCGTGCCGACTCGCGCGGATGGGGGCGGCTGCCAAGGCGCTCGCACTGCGCCTGCAGCCCTGGGTTCAGCGCGACGAAGTGCGCAAGCCGCGGGCGCGGCGTGCACAGCCACGCGCGGCTGTTGCCGACCGGGCTCTCCCCCTGGCCCTTCTCCCAGCCTGAGGCCGGCGTGCCGGCGAGCGGCTCGAACAGGGAGTGGTTGGCGAGCGCCAGGAACCGGCGGTTGAAGCGCCGCGCCTTGCGCGAGAAGCTTGCCTCGACGAGCGTCTTTGGGTTGGCGTAGATCATCCGCCTCGGCACGCCGCCAAAGACGGCGAAGGCGCGGTCATGGGCGTCGCAGACCATCGCCTGTGTCTCGCGCGGGTCGGCGGCAAGGACGCACTGACGGCTGTGGGCAAGGCGGCAGTGCGCCAGCTTGCTGGTCTGCCCCACACCGCCGCGCTCGACCTGCTCATGGCTGCAGTCGCACTGCGCCGCGTCGCCCGGCGGGAGCACCAGGGGGATGAAGGCTCGCGTGCCGGCGCTGCGCTCGCGCGACTGCTTCCAGGCTGTCACAGCGCGTTGCACGCTGTCGTAGGCTCCCGCATAGCCCGCTGCCTGAAGATCCTCGAACAGCCGCTGGGCGGTGCGCCGTCGGCGCTGCGGGCGCGGAGCGTCCTGTTCG
>JANQFI010000655.1 GCA_028277905.1 Chromatiaceae bacterium
GCTGTCCAGCGCCGCATTGGTGCAGCCGGCACGCGCGAGCTGGCGCGCGCGGGCCTGCTCCACCCGGTCGCGCACCGCGGCGCTCGGCTCCGCGCCGGCGGTGCTTGCGGTCAGGCGCTCCGCCGGCAGTCGTGGCACCTCCAATTGGAGATCGATGCGGTCGAGCAGGGGTCCTGAGATGCGTGCGCGGTAGCGCGCCACCTGCTCGGTGGTGCAGCGGCAGCGACCCTGGGGGTCGCCGAGGTAGCCGCAGGGGCAGGGGTTCATAGCCGCCACCAGCTGGAAGCGGGCTGGAAACTCGGCGTGCCGTGCGGCGCGGGAGATGTGGATGCGACCGGACTCCATCGGCTCGCGCAGCACCTCCAGCACGCGGCGGTCGAACTCGGGCAGCTCGTCCAGGAACAGTACGCCCAGGTGCGCGAGCGAGATCTCCCCTGGCCGTGGCGTGCCGCCGCCACCGACTAGCGCGACACCGGAGGCGGTGTGGTGCGGAGCGCGGAAGGGCCGCTCGCGCCAGGTCGCCGGGTCGACCTCGGCCTGCCCGCTGATGGAGCGGATAGCGGCGACTTCGAGCGCCTCGTCGTCGCCCAAGCTTGGCAGGATCCCGGGCAGCCGGTTCGCGAGCATGGACTTGCCGGTGCCGGGCGGGCCAATGAAGAGCAGGCTGTGGCCGCCGGCCGCGGCGATCTCGAGCGCGCGCCTGGCGTGCTCCTGCCCTTGCACCTCGGCGAGGTCCGGATAGCGGGGCCGCCGTGCCCGCAGCGCCGGGGCATCGTAGCGGCAGATCACGGCATCGCCGTTCAGGTGCGCGCAGACCTCCAGCAGATGCTCCGCCGGCAGGATGTCGAGCCCGTCCACTAGCGCCGCCTCGCTCGCGTTGGCGCGGGGCAGCACCAGCGCGCGGCCGGCATCGCGGGCGGCGAGCGCCGCCGGCAGCACCGCGGAGATGGGCCGAAGCGCACCCGTCAAGGCCAGCTCGCCCAGCAGCTCCAGGCTCGGCAGGGCCTCGGTGCGCACCTGCCCCGAGGCGCCGAGGATGCCGACGGCGATGGGTAGGTCGAAGCGCCCGCCCTCCTTCGGCAGATCCGCGGGCGCGAGGTTGATGGTGACCCGCCCGGCCGGGAAGTCGAAGCGCCCGTTGAGGATGGCGCCGCGCACCCGGTCGCGACTCTCCTTGACCGCCAGCTCGGGCAGACCGACGATCGACATGGCGGGCAGCCCGCCGCCGGCGTGCACCTCAACGACCACCTCGGGGGCGCGGATCCCCTCCCGGGCGCGGCTGTGCAGGACGCAGAGACCCATGTTCGGCTGGCTGCACCTGGCAGAGTCCCCTGTGAGCCGCGGCCGCGTTCGCGGGGGATTTAGTCCGCGCTCGGCTGCTGCGCCGGCGCGTCCGCGCGCGAGCTCGCTTTCGTCTTCTTGGCGGCGCCCTTCTTCGCGGGGGTCTTCCCGGCAGCGGTCTTTCCGGCCGCCGGCATCGGTGCGGCGGCCGCCTCCAGCTCCGCGACACGTACGGCCAGCGCTTCCAGCTTGGTGCGCGTGCGCGCCAGCACCGCCGCCTGCACATCGAACTCTTCGCGGGTCACCAGCTCCAGCCGGCCGAGGCCCGCCTCCAGGGTGGAGCGGAAGCCGCGGTTGAGGTCTTCGCGCAACACCTTAACGCCCTCCGGCAGGCTGTCGGCGAGACGGCGGGCGAGGTCGTCGAGGGTCTTGGGCTCCAACATGAGTCGCTCTCCACGGCATGTTGTCTGGTTGGCAAGAGATTATAGGTCTTCGGGTTGTGCAGGGGTCCGCAAGGTTTGCGCCCCCTTGTCGTGCGCGATTTCGGTTCTCCCGCGGCCTGTTGCACCATCTTCGTGCGGCGCCTTTGTTGCGAACGCGCAACTGATGAGGGGCTTACGGTTGGTTCTGAGGCACATCCCAACATTGGCACAGCGAGTGCTTTCAGTTGGAACTGCGCATGCGAGGCTACTTGGTCAAAGGCGCGCGGGGGTGAAGCCGCCTCGACCGAATTTAACGACTTGTCCAGAGGTAAGCACAATGACAAGACGACATATCCGCACAGCAGTCATGGCGGGAGCCATTGCCGGGGCCTCGCTGACGGCCGGACAGAGTGCGGTCGCCCAAGACGGCGGCCCCTGGGACTTCAGCGCCAACATCGGCGCCGTGTCCAACTATATATGGCGCGGCGTCAGCCAGACCGGCGACGGTGCTGCGGTCCAAGGCGGCTTGGATGTCGGCCATGAGAGCGGCTTCTATGCTGGCACCTGGGCGTCCAACATCGACTTGGACGAAGGCGCGCCGCAAGAGGTCATCGTGTCGCCAGTTATCAACGAAGAGACGGGACTCCAAGAGCTGGACGATGACGGCGCGCCCATGTACACCGCCGAAACTGTGGGTGGTGACAGGTCATCGCCAAACTATGAGCTCGATCTCTATGCCGGCTACGACTATGACATCAACGACGACCTGAGCGTGGGGATCAGCGGCATCTACTACGCCTATCCGGACGGCCGGGACTCCGACTTCGCCGAGATCGGGGTCAGCGGGAGCTATCGGTGGCTCAGGCTCGGTGCGGCCTATACCCTGTACGGCGAGAACGACAATGGGTTATTCGATGACGGCGACTGGTACTTCTTCGGCAGTGCCGAGCTCAGCCTACCCTATGACTTCGGCTTCGGCGTGCACGCCGGATACTACGACTTCCGCCACGACGACGTCGGTATCGGTGACTTCGACGCGAACGGCGTCGAGCGCACCGAGAGCGCTGACTACTGGCATTATGGCGCTTCCGTCAGCAAAGAGGCCGGCGAATTCGGCACCTTCAGCCTGAACTGGGACCAGAACAGCGGCAAGCAGGATGCAGGCTATGATCCCGACCCGAAGTTCTGGGTCGGCTGGATCAAGGAGTTCTAACCCCGCCGCGCACCTGAACCTGTCCACCCCCCGCGCGCCGGAGCCCCAGTGGCCTGGCGCTTTCTCATCAAGGAGCGCAACCCATGAAGCTGATTTCAGCCATCATCAAGCCGTTCAAGCTGGACGACGTGCGCGAGGCCCTCGCGGACATCGGCGTCTCCGGCATCACCGTCATCGAGGTCAAGGGCTTCGGCCGGCAAAAAGGCCACACCGAGCTCTACCGCGGCGCCGAGTACGTGGTCGACTTCCTACCCAAGATCAAGGTCGAGATCGCTGTCGACGACCCGCTGGTGGACCAGGTGATCGACGCCATCACCGGCGCCGCGCAGACCGGCAAGATCGGCGACGGCAAGATCTTCGTCTCCGACCTGGAGCAAGTCATCCGTATCCGCACCGGCGAGACCGGTCCGGACGCGCTCTGAGCGGCCAAACGGAGGCAGCCCCCAAGTGGAATCGCCAGAAATCCAACTCGCCTACGCACTCGACACCTTCTACTTCCTGTTGTCCGGCGCCTTGGTCATGTGGATGGCCGCGGGCTTTGCGATGCTGGAAGCCGGCCTGGTACGCGCCAAGAACACCGCCGAGATCCTCACCAAGAACGTCGCCCTCTACGCCATCGCCTGCATCATGTACATGGTCCTAGGCTACGGCATCATGTACCCCGCCGGCGGCAACGGCATCATCCCCGAGATCAGCTGGTCCTTCATGCTCATGGACGCCAGCAAGGACAACAGCGTCGAGGCGGTGCTGGGCAGTGACGGCGAGACCTACTATGCCGGCCTGTCGGACTTCTTCTTCCAAGTGGTGTTCGTCGCCACCGCCATGTCCATCGTCTCGGGCGCCGTGGCCGAGCGCATGAAGCTCTGGGCCTTCCTGCTCTTCGCGGTCGTGATGACGGGCTTCATCTACCCGGTCCAGGGCTACTGGAAGTGGGGCGGTGGCTGGCTCGACGGCCTCGGCTTCAACGACTTTGCCGGTTCCGGCGTCGTGCACCTGTGCGGCGCTTCGGCGGCGCTGGCTGGCGTGCTGCTGCTCGGTGCGCGCAAGGGCAAGTACGGCAAGGACGGCAGCATATCCGCCATCCCCGGCGCCAACCTGCCGCTGGCCACGCTTGGCACCTTCATCCTGTGGCTGGGCTGGTTCGGCTTCAATGGCGGCTCTGAGCTGAAGGTGTCGAACATCGAAGAGGCCAACGCGGTGGCCGGCGTCTTCGTCAACACCAACATGGCGGCCGCCGGCGGACTGGTGCTAGCGCTCATCACCGCACGCCTGTTGTTCGGCAAGGCCGACCTTACCATGGCGCTCAACGGCGCGCTGGCGGGCCTGGTGGCCATCACCGCCGAGCCGCTCACCCCGACCCCGCTGGCGGCAACGCTCATCGGCGGCGTCGGCGGCGTCATCGTCGTCTTCGCCATCGTCACGCTGGACAAGCTGCGCGTCGACGACCCCGTGGGCGCCATCTCCGTGCACGGCGTCGTCGGCATGTGGGGCCTGATGGCCGTGCCCATCACCAACATCGAGGCCAGCTTCGCGGCCCAGGCCATCGGTCTAGGCACCATCCTCGGCTGGGTCTTCATCACCTCCTTCATCGTCTGGCTGCTGATCAAGCTGATTATCGGCATCCGTGTCAGCGAAGAAGAGGAGTACGAAGGCGTTGACGTGGGTGAGTGCGGCCTGGAGGCCTACCCAGAATTCGTGGGATCACGCGGAGGCGCCAGCTGATCTCTGCTCTGAATACCGCCGCGCAGGGACGCGAGCGCGCTTGCAGCGGCCCGGCGCGCGCCGATGACCAACCTCTCCACCGGCCTTGCCGACGAGCCGGCCCAGCGACTGACAGGATAGAGGTCCGCGAGGTCGGGTCCCGAGCCCCTGTCGGCCGCCTTCTGTACCCAAGCGTGCTCCTGGCGGAACAGCCACGCGCAGAGCTGGCGCAGCGGGGACCCTGGGGTGACCAGCCCTACCGGGCGGATTCGAGCCGCAGATGCGCTCGGCCGACTCCGGCTCCGCCTTGTGGCGTTGAGACCCGTTGTAGACAACACTCGATCATTGCACTGACCCACAGCGGCCAAGATTATTCAGAAGTGCTCACGGCCAGGCTGCGCCGGAATCGGCAAGGAAATCCTGGCGTCCGGAAACCCTACACCTTTGTCAATGGCGCCTTGAATAAGGGCTTCTGACTCTCAAAAGAGCGCTTGACTCGCCGCTCCATTATTCGAGCCCAGGAGACCGATTCCTTAGCCAAATATTGGGGGAAACCATGATCTAGTCCCCTATGTTCAATGAAGAGATTTTCCATCGCCAAAAAGGGATCCGCCTCAGGGTCGTCGTCGACATCCTAGGCATTCCATTCACCGGACAGGTCGAACGCGGGATTGGGCCTGAGCCGGTTCGCGCTGGCGGTCTATGCCCTGGCCCAATTCGCCGTGGCCTGGTCCTGCATTGCGCAGGTGGGGCTCTGCGTGGACCAGGCCATCGGGCAGGCGCTGTGACGTATCGGGGACCTGGTGGCGGGATTCTGAGCACCCCCGGCGGTCGCCTCCGAGAGCGGTAGCGGCTGCGCTGCCCGCGCGTTCGAGCATTGCTGCACCTTTTGCGGGCACAATGGCGGCCCCAGGCGATTGCCGTGCTGCCATGTACCTTTCCCTGCGCGCCAAGCTCTTCCTGACGCTGCTCTGCGTCAGCCTGGTAACGGTGATCGTCTCGCAGGCCTTTGTGCGCTGGTCCTTCCAGCACGGGCTGGAGGCGCTGGCGGCGGAGCGGCAGGCGCAGCGGCTGGACGCTATCGCGGACCGCCTGGTGGCCATCCACAGGCGCGACGGCGGTTGGGAGCGCCTCGCCCGGGACAAGCGGCTGTGGGTGCACGCCCTGCTCGGGGCAGGATCCGACGCGCGGCATGGCCGCCACTGGCCCGGCCCCAACCTCGAGCTCAGCCGCGACGGCATGCGCCCGCACCGCAATCCGGGCAGCGGCCGCCCGCCGCCGCCCTGGGCACACCGGGTATTGCGGGATCCAGCGGGCGGCACCCTGGGTGAGCCCGGCGCCTGGCCGCCGGCGGGTGCGCTGGCGCGCATGCGCAGCGGTGAGCCACCGCGACCGCTGGAGCTCAGGGTCATGCTGCTCGATACCCAAGGGCGCATCCTCTACGGCCGCGCGGACCTGCTCGCCGACGCCGAGCGGCAGCCCCTGCGCGACGGCGAAGAGACCATCGGCACCCTGGCGCTGCTGCCGGGGCCGTCCATTACCGAGCGCGCGGATATACGCTTTCGCGAGCGCCAGACCCTAGCGCTCTGGATCATCGCGCTCGGCGTGTCCCTGCTCGCGGCGCTGCTGGCCTTCCCGCTGTCCAAGCGGCTCACGCGCCCGGTGGCGGCCTTCCAGCGCAGCATGCGCCGCCTGGCTGCCGGCGACTACGCGGCGCGGGTGCAGGTGCGCGGAGGCGATGAGCTGGGCCGGCTCGGCCGCGACTTGAACGCCTTGGCGGAGGCCCTGGCGGACACGGAGCAGGCACGCCGGCAGTGGGTGGCGGACATCTCCCACGAGCTGCGCACGCCGCTGGCGTTGTTGCGTGCGGATGTCGAGGCCATGCAGGACGGCGTGCGGCCGCTGGACCCGGGTGCCCTCAAGAGCCTGCACGCGGACACGCTGCGCCTCGGGCGGCTCATCGATGACCTGTACGAGCTGTCCATGACGGATGTCGGCGCACTCAGCTATCGCAGGGCACCCTTGGACCTCAACAGCCTGCTGGCGGAGGAACTGGACGCCTTCCGCGAGCCATTCACGGAGGCCGGGCTCGGCCTGCGGCTGGAGCATCCGGCCACGGCCGGGGATTGGACACTGGACGGTGATGCCCAGCGTCTGTCGCAGCTCTTCCGCAACTTGCTGCGGAACAGTCTGGCCTACACCGACGCCGGTGGTGAGCTGCGGGTGACCCTAGCCCGAGCCGGTACCTGGCTTCGCATCGACTTCGATGACACCGCCCCCGGCGTACCGGACAAGGCACTGCCACACCTGTTCGATCGGCTATACCGCGTGGAAAGCTCCCGCAGCCGCTCCACCGGCGGCGCCGGGCTCGGACTCACCATCGCGCGCAACATCGTTGCGGCCCATGGTGGCGAGGTCCAGGCCGCTGCATCCCCCTTGGGCGGGCTGCGGGTGCGCGTCGAGCTGCCGGTGGCGCCGGACCCCTTGGCCGGCGGCGCGACGCCGAGCGACTCCGCGCGCCGCCCCGAAGCTCACCGCAACCCACCGCGAGGCACCGACGCATGCGCGAGCAGATCCTGATCGTCGAGGACGAGACCCGACTGGCCGCCTTGCTGGCGGACTACCTGAAGGCCGCCGGCTACCGCACCCAGTGCCTGGCGACGGGCACCGGCGCGGTGGACTGGATCCGCGACCACCAGCCTGCACTGGTGCTGCTGGACCTGATGCTGCCCGGCACCGACGGGCTCGACATCTGCCGCCGGGTGCGCGCCTTTGCTCCAGTGCCGATCATCATGACGACGGCGCGAGTGGAGGAGATCGACCGCCTGCTGGGGCTGGAGCTCGGCGCCGACGACTATGTTTGCAAGCCATACAGCCCGCGGGAGGTCGTCGCGCGGGTCAAGGCGGTGCTGCGGCGCACGCGGGCCGAGCGGGATATGCCTGCCGCCACCGCAGCTGGTCCCTTGCAGCTGGACGACGATGGGCTGCGAGTGGGCGCCACCGGCGGCCAGATCCAGCTCACCGCGGTCGAGTACGCGCTCTTGAAGGCCCTGGTGGGCACGCCAGGCAAGATCTTCTCCCGCGCGCGGCTCATGGAGCGTATCTACGATGACCATCGCGTGGTATCCGACCGCACCATCGACAGCCATGTGAAGAAGCTCCGCCGGCGGCTCGCGGAGATCCTGCCGCCAGGGCGGGAGCTGATCCACTCGGTTTACGGGGTCGGGTACAGGTACGAGGATCTGGACGCATAGGCTAGTGCTTTGCTGCGGAAGTTCCGAGACCGGGATCCCCTCGTTGTCGTTGTCGTAATCGTAATCGAATATCCGCACGGTCGAGACCGCGATCACGACAACGACCTGAGACGGTCTCGGGACATTCGCACTGCTGCACCAGGGCAAATGCCGGGAGCCCGTCTTGCCGCGGACGCCGCGCCCAAGCCGGAGCACGAGCGCTTGCACCTTGCTTGCGCGATCTGTCCGCTGCCGCTCCACATTGCGGGCCTAGTCTGGAACCTGTGGATCGGCCGCCGCCCCTGGCGAGCGACCACGTACACAGAACATCGACCTAACGGGAGACAGACCATGTTGTATGCAAAGAACCCGATCGCCATCGTCCTCGCCTGCGTCCTTGCGACCGGCGCCGCTGGTGCGCTGGCCAGACCGCCCGGCGGCCATTCCCTGGGAGCCGACCGCGCGGACATGCACCTGGAGCGCATGGCCGAGCGGCTCGACCTGACCGAGGCCCAGCAGGACGAAATCCGCGCCATCCTGGCAGAGCATCACGAGGCCACGGGCGCGGAGCGTGCACGGCTGCGCCAGCACATCGACGCCGTGCTCACGGACGAGCAGCGGTCGCTGCGCGACCAGCAGATGCAGTCGGGGTTGGAACGCCGGCTGGATCGCATGGCGGAGCGACTCGACCTCACCGACGCCCAGCGCGAAGAGATGCGGGCGATCATGGCGGAGAAGCACACCAACCCGGAGCTGACTCCAAAGGATCTGCGCGAGCGCATGGCCGCCGTGCTCACCGACGAGCAGCGCGAGCAACTGACGCAGACGCGTCACCGCCACCGCGGCGGTGAGGGCCATGGCCCCGGCCCAGCCTTAGGCTGGGGTGGCGAGGGCGGGCGCTGGTAGACCCCAAGCCGACCCCTGACCGCGAGCGCGATGCCCCTTGCCTCGCGGACCTGGCGGCGGCAACCAAGCTTGCCTGGTCGCCAGTTGCCGGGGCATCCGACCCTGACTCGCTGCCGAGCGTCGGGGCCTAGAGCGCGCCAGCAGTGCGGTGACACCGCCAGGCGCGCCCTAAGGCGATTGCCGGAAACAAACAGACCGAATGGCGCAGGATATTCGCTCGCCTTCAAGGAGCGGCAGCGGGCGCATAGTCGAGCTCTGTGCCCGCTGCCGCGACGTAGAAGGCGGGCGAAAAGACAA
>JANQFI010000656.1 GCA_028277905.1 Chromatiaceae bacterium
AGCCTGTGGGCATCGAGACCTGGGTCGTCAACGCCCATCACAGCAAGAACGGACCGGGACGCAAGACCGAGATGGGTGATGCGCATGGGCTGGCGGAGCCCAGCCGCTTCGGGCTGGTGCGCCCGAGCTTGGTTGCGGTGCAGGATCGGCGCGAGCTGCGCCTGATCTCGTGCTACCGCAGGAAGCTCGGCGGCACCTTGGCCGGGGAGCAGAACCGCCTGCACAAGGTGCGCGATGATGCTCCAAGAATGCGCCACGCTGGATCCGGGCACTGAAGCAATTCGGGTACTGGCCGACGACACAAACGCCGACAACGGCATAACCTTTCGTCGGCTCCCGATCGACAGTCCGCTCCGGCGGAAGAGAGTCGCTTGTCTCGTCGGTCTGAGGGCTTTCATAGTAACGTATAAGCATATTAACCGGCGGGCGCCTCACGCCGAGCTGGCCTCGTGCGCCGGCGCTGGCAGGCGCGCGTCGATTAACTGTCGTTGAACTGACCGAGGCCGGCGTCGGGCTGCCGGGTGTGCGGCGTGAGGCGGTGCCGGATGTGGGGGATTGTATTGCGGGCGGGGGCGCCGGCCAAGCCGTGGACGACGAGACGTTGACGCCTGCGCGAGGCAGTGGCGCGCGTGCCGGGTGCCGGGGCGCGTGTCATGGGCAGTTGTCGCGGGCCTGGCGGGCCGCCGTATCGCGGTTTTTCGGGCATCGGGCCGCGTGGACACCGGGCCGCGCATGGCCGGGCGCGGCAGCGCCGCCGTCGCCGTCTCCGGTGCTGTCGCTGCGCGGTGGCGCGGCGGCCAGCGCGGTGCGGATCTACGCCAGGCAGCGGCTGCGGCAGCGGTTGGCGAGCAATACGCAAATGCCTGATGCGCATGAACCGCGTCGGCAGCACGTGCAGCAGGAAGCGGCGCAGCAGCTCCTCGGCATCGAGCGTCATGATCTTGCGCTTGTCGCCGTCGCGGTAGTCCTTGTAGGCGAGCTGGACGTGCTCGCCGTCGAAGCCGAGCAGGCGGCCGTCGGCCAATCCATGCGATCGGGCGCCGTGCGGTGGCTGTAGCGGCCCAAGTAATCGACCACCGTCTCGGGCGCCGCTCACGCACGGCTTGGCGTAGACCACCCAGTCGGCGCGCATCAGCCGATCGAGCATGGCATCGATCTCGGCCGGAGCGATGCACGCGAGCGCGCCGGCCTTGGCCGCCGCGCGCAGCCGACTGACCAGGCCCCCGCGCACGTGCCGCGAGCGCGCGCGCACCGGAAACAGCATGGTGCTGCGCGCGGCGTGCCAGGTGCCGTCCGCGCCGATCGCACCGCCCGGGATCAGGCAATGCAGATGCACGTGGCGCGTGAGTGTTTGTCCCCAGGTGTGCAGCACCGCCGTCATGCCGAGGCGCCCGTCGAGACGCTTCGGATCGGCCGCGAAGGCGGACAGGGTGGCCCAGACCGACGCGAACAGCAGCGCGTAGATCAGCCGCGGCTGCAGCTCGACCCATGGATTGAGGTCGTGCGGCAGCGTGAAGACCACGTGGTAGTAGGTCACCGGCAGCACCGCCTCGCGCTGGCGCTCGCACCACTGCTCGAAGGCGCTACGCTGACAGCGCGGGCAATGCCGGTCACGGCAGGCGTGATACAGATGTTGATGATGCCCGCAGGTGTCGCAGACCCAATCGAAGCCGCCCAAGGCCGCGGTGCGGCCAGTCGCCGATGTGCGCACAGACCTGCCACTGCCGTGGCGAGAGCCGATGGCGTTCGGCGTAGCGCCCGAGGCAGCGGTGAATCACCGCTCGCAGAGCAGCACGCTCAGCCATGGGCGCCTCCCAGCCGAGCGATCAGATCCAGCTCGCCCCGGCCTTCACGGTAGCTCGGCACAAACCGCTCCCAAAGGGAGGATGCAGCGCAGCGTCGAATGCAGGTTGGAATGCCCCTACAGCCGTTGCAGGCGATGCACCGGCAGGCCCGCCTCCAACTGGTGGGTGGCGAAGGCGTGCGGCTTATGCCGCATGCGGCATAAGCGTCACGCGTTCGCAACGCATCTGCTGGAGGCCGGGTGTGACATTCGTACCGTGCAAGCGCTTCTCGGTCATCGGGATGTGAAGACGACGGAGATCTATACCCATGTGCTGAAGCGCGGCGGTGGCGCGGTGAGGAGTCCGGTTGACTCGTTGCTTTCAGGTGAAGGGGGGATTGGGCCTCCGAGCGCCGGGGCGAGCGTGCCGGTGTTTCCTTTACCGGCGCGTGACGGATAGCAAATCCAAGTCACTCCGAGCGTGCAGGTTGGCCCCGGACGCGACGGTAGGGCGGACGGGATGCGCGGTCGACACGCAGCGGCATGCGGAGCTGACGGACGTCGCGAGCGGTGCAATTGCGCGCGTTCCGGGGTGCCGGGGCGAGCATCCGCGGCGCAGCGAGCCGCCGGGAGACGAGAGGGGCTGCGTCGTCTCCCACGAGAGAGCCGGCGGCTACCAGGCGATGCGCCGATCGAGCTACACGCCGGGCTCGGGCTAGTCGAAAAGGTCCCAGTCCGAGATGTCCCTGTCCGGCAACGGCTCGGGGGCATCCTCCCGGGCGGGCGGCTGGGTTGCGGTGGCGCAGCGCACGACCAAACCGGGGTGGTTCGGGCCGGTACCCAAGCGGGGCGGAATAGCGCGGCAGATCGCCATCGAGCCCGGTGAAGAACGGTTACGGTGGCGTTCGGTTGAATGGGTCGCGAGCGACCACGCCGCACTACTGCTCGGATAAGCAGCCGGGCGCCAAGCAATTTTGTGGGGACACCTCAGGACCTGACCATGCCAGTGCGGCCATGCCCGCGCAGTGTCCGGCAAGACCGGCCCGGCCTGCTCGCTCCGCTGCGACATGGCTGGCGGGCGCGGCGCCCGCCAGGGCGGGCCGCGTCCCGGTCCCGGTCAGGCCGCCGATACCGAGCGCAGGGCCGCGCGGATGATCTCCTCCGAGGTCTCCGCGCCCTCGGCCGCGGCGCGGGCCATGCGGTTGGCGTCCGCCGGCTTGTAGCCCAGCGCCGTCAACGCACTGATGGCATCCGCCAGCGGGTCCTCGGCGCTCGCCGCCGGGGTGTCAGCCGGACGTGCCGGCAGGACGCTGCCCGCGCCCCCGCCGAGCCCGGCCAGCCGGTCCTTCATCTCCATCACCAGCCGCTGGGCGGTCTTCTTGCCGATGCCCGGCAGCCGGCTCAGCGCCGTCAGGTCCTCCTTCTCCACGCACAATGCGAAGCGCTCCGCGTCCATGCCGGAGAGGATAGCCAGCGCCATCTTGGCACCGACCCCCGTCACCTTCAGCAGCTCGCGGAATAGCGCCAGGTCGTGCTCGTGCAGAAAACCGTAGAGCACATGCGCATCCTCGCGCACCAAGAGATGCGTGATCAGGACCACCTCCTCGCCCACCGCCGGCAGGTCGTAGAAGGTGCTCAGGGGCGCCTCGACCTCGTAGCCGACGCCGGCCACGTCGATCAGCACCTGCGGCGGGCGCTTGGCGAGGATTTGGCCGCGCAGGCGTCCGATCATGTTGCTTGCCCCTCATGTGTTGCTCGAGGCTTCCGAGGTCCGGCGCTCGATCTGCGCCATGATGCTATGGTGCGCTCGACGCCACCATGGCCAGTCGGCCCGGCTGTGCCACAGGGACAAGGGACCCTCGGCTCGCCGGACTACTCTAGCGGATGGGCCTGTCTAGCGGATGGGCGTGGCGGCCGTCGGTTGTCGATCTCCGCCGGAGCGGTCTACGCCTCGGGGATGCTAGCTTGCTGGCGCTCGAATCCCCACCCCTTAGGCGATTGCCGGAAGCAAACATACCGAATGGCGCAGGATTCTCGTCCGCCTTCGCGAAGCGGCAGCGGGTGCATAGTCGAGCTTCATGCCCGCTGCCGCGACGCAGAAGGCGGGCGAAAAGACAAGCCAGGCGGTCTGTTTGTTGACAGCAATCGCCTAAGGTCGGAAGTCCCGCCAGCTAGCTGCGGCGCGCTTGCGTTGCGGGATGCCCATGGAGTGGGCGTGACAGAGCGCGATGGCGAGTGCGTCCGCCTCGTCCTCGCCGGGGGGCTCGGGGAGGTTGAGCAGGATGCGCACCATATGCTGCACTTGCGCCTTATCCGCGCCGCCGCTGCCGACGACGGCGAGCTTGACCGACTTGGGGCTGTATTCGTGCACGGTGACGCCGGCCTTGAGGCTGGCGCACAGGATGGCGCCGCGGGCCTGGCCGATCTTGAGCGCAGCATTGGGGTCTCTTGCAAAGATCAGCTGCTCGACGGCCATGTCATGGGGCTTGTGCTCGGCCACCAGGGCAGCGACGCGATCGAAGAGCAGCCCGAGCCGGTCCGGCCAGGGATGCTGGCCGACGCGGATGCAGCCGCTCGTGACCACGCGGCTCACACGCCCGTCGCTGCCGATGAGGCCGAAGCCGGTATTGCGGGAGCCGGGGTCGATGCCGAGGATGCGGCGGCGGAGTTGGTGTGGCGGCTCGGTCACGCGCCGGTTCCGATGCTTGCCCCTGGTCGCGAAGCCGGAGAGACGGGGCCAGGGGCGCCTGCCATCGAAATCGCTATAGAAATCGGTATCGAAATCGCTATTGGGATCGATTCGTCGGCGCTCAGGTCGAGGACGCACCTGTACGCATCCTGGATTCCGATCCCGGCTTGGATCCCGATTCCGATCCCGCGCGCCGCACCGATCTCAACCATCCAGCTCCGCCATGATCTCATCCGCGATATCGGCGTTGTGATAGACCTCCTGCACGTCATCGAGATCTTCGAGCACGTCCACCAGCCTCAAGAGCTTCTGCGCGGTATCCCGGTCGAGCTCGGCGCTGGTCGATGCAGTATAGGTGACCTCAGAGACAGAGGCGCCGAAGCCGGCTTGCGTGAGCGCGTCACAGACGGCACTGAGCTCGTCGGGGTTGGTAATGACGTCGAGTGACTCGTCGTCGTTGAGCATGACGTCCTCGGCGCCCGCCTCCAGTGCGGCTTCCATCACCTCGTCCTCGTCGGTACCGGGCTGGAAGCTGATGATCCCCTGCTTGGTGAATAGGTAGGCCACAGAGCCGTTGGTGCCCAGGTTGCCACCGTGCTTGGTGAAGGCGTGGCGCACCTCGGCGGCGGTACGGTTGCGATTGTCGGTCATGCAGTCGACCATGATGGCCACGCCGCCGGGGCCATAGCCCTCGTAGCGGATCTCCTCGTAGGTCTCGATGCCCTCGTCCCCTGCGCCGCGCTTGACGGCGCGATCCACGGTGTCCTTGGGCATGTTGGCACCGAACGCCTTGTCCATGGCGAGCCTGAGTCTGGGGTTGGCGCTCGGGTCGCCGCCGCCCTCGCGCGCGGCGATGGTGACTTCCCGGATCAGCTTGGTCCAGACCTTGCCGCGCTTCTTGTCCTGCGCCGCCTTGCGGTGCTTGATGTTGGCCCATTTGCTGTGTCCGGCCATGGTCGCCTCTGCTGCTCTGTCGAGGGTATCAAGGCAATTGCTGTCAATCTTCATACCAGCTTGGTTGGTCCAGCTTGCTTGGCGTTCCGCTCGCCTGCCGCATCGCGCCAAGGGTTGCGTAGTGCGACGATGCGCCTGTTGGCACTGCTTGCGGGCAGACGACAATCCGGCGCAATCTGGTATGAAAATCTCCGGCAATCGCCTCAGGCGGTGATGTTGGTGACGCGCAAGCGGAGCTTCGCGGTCGCATGACTGACCCGCGAGTTTAACATTGGCGCAGCGGCGGCCCCTGGCCTCCGCGGGGCCGGGCTGTCGCAGGCGGCCCGTGGCGGCGCGGCTGGGATGCCCTTGATCTCCGAGCGTTGCGGGTCAAGACTGGCCAACCGAAACGCGCACGCTCGATCCATGCCGTCGTCGAGGCGACCATGACCACCACAGTCAAGTGCCCCACCTGCCAACGCCCTGTGTCCTGGGTGCCTGAGTCCAGATACAAGCCGTTCTGCTGTGAGCGCTGCCGGCTCATTGATCTCGGCGACTGGCTGGACGAGACGCATCGTATTTCCGAGCCCGCGGGCGACGAGATCGGCCGGGACTGGCTGGAGCAGGATACAGATGAGGCCGAGCGCCGGCACTGAGCCTGCCCGGCTTGGCGCGATCACGACCACGACCATGACCACGACCAAGAGGACAGCACGATGAGCGCATCCCCCGTTGCCGTCGTCACCGGCGCCTACCGCGGACTCGGGCTGGAGACCACGCGCCAGCTCTCCAGCCTGGGCCACCGCGTCGTGCTCGCCGCCCGCCGCGAGGCGGAGGGCCGGGCCGCCGCCGAGAAGCTGGCTGCCGGCGGCGCCCATGTACGCTTCGCGCCCTTGGACGTCACGGGCGCCGAGGCTATCCGCGCGCTGCGGGACATGCTCAAGCGCGACTATGGTCGCATCGACGTGCTGGTGAACAACGCGGGCATCTTTCCGGATCCGAGCCCCGGCACCCCGGCCGCCAGCATCTTCGAGGCAGAGCTGGCGACCTTACGCAGCGCCTTCGAGACCAACACACTGGCGGCGCTGCGGCTATGCCAGCAGCTCATTCCGCTGATGGAGGGGCGCGGCCGCGTGGTGAATGTCTCTTCGGGCATGGGCCAGCTCAGCGACATGAACGGTTGCTGCCCCGGCTACCGGCTCTCCAAGACCGCACTCAACGCCGTCACCCGCATCTTTGCCGACGAGCTGCGCGGTACCGCTATCAAGGTCAACTCCGTCTGTCCGGGCTGGGTGCGCACCGACATGGGCGGTCCGAACGCCACACTGTCCCTGGAGGAAGGCGCCCGCGGCATCGTCTGGGCCGCGACCCTGCCGGCCGATGGACCCACCGGCGGGTTCTTCCGGCACGGCGAGCGGATTCCGTGGTGACGGACACGGCCCTGCGCCGACTGATCTCGCTCGCCCTTGCCGCCGGGCTGCTCTCCGTCTCGGCGCTTGCCTTAACCCGGTTGCCCTGCTGGGCGCTGCTTCCGCTGCTGGTGCCCGTCGCCTGGCTCCTCTGGGCCTACTGGTCCGGCAACGCGCTGTTCGCGCGCCGGCTCTGGCTGCAGGGAGTGACCCGCGCGGACAGCCGGGTGCGCCGCTGGCTGATACGCGGCTGGCTGGTGCAGGCACTGATCGCCGTGCCGGCGCTGCTGCTCACGGCGCTACTGCTGGCGATGACGGCACGCCTGGCGCCGGAGCACTGGTTGGTGCTGGGCCTGGACGTGCTGCTGCTGTCGCTGGTCATAGGTCCCGTGCAGCGCCGACTGGCGGTTGAGGTCCAGGCCGACAAGGCCGGCTTCATTGCCCGCCGCTGGCCGCTGTTGCTGGGCAACCTGTTGTTCCTGACCGCGGCTTTTCTGGCCATCGACTTCGCCGTGCTCGGCGTGCCCGACAGTCGTGGACAGGCCTGGCACAGGGTGGCGGAATCCGCCTACAACGCCGCGACTGCCGGTGTTGTCTGCCCGGCCGCGAGCTGGGCGCTGGGCGCGTTGGCGGCGATGCAGGCGCTGGCCTGGCACGCGTCGCTGCTGGTGATCCCGGCGCTGCCGGGGCCGCTGCTGCGGCTCGGTGCCTGGCTCCTGTCCTTGGCCCAGGCGGGGCTGTTCGGCTGGCTCTTCACCGGCATGCTGCTGGGCACCCTGGCCCTGGTGGAGCAGCGGCGCGCGTCGACCGCCGCGAGCCTGGATGGCGGCGCCAGCGGCACCCTTGCGACGGCCTTCGTCTTTACCATCCTGCTGCTCGCTGTGCCCTACCTCTATGCAGTGCACAAGCTCCGGACCTTCGATCCGTCCGTGCTGGAGCGCCAAGCGCGGCAGGTGGTCACCTGGACCAATCCCTGCCGCGCAGACCCGACGCTGGCGGCGCTCTCGGGGGCGCTGGATGCGCGGCTGCAAGCCGCCCGCACCCATGCCCTGGATGACGCCGATCACCGAATCGACACGGCCTTGGACGCCTTCTTCGCGCGGGCCAAGCAGGGCGTCGACGCCTACCTGGACTGGTATTTCACCGTCGTCGGCGAATATCAGCGGCTCGCGGCGGTGGCGGCCGGGGACTTCGCTGCGCTGATGGCGACGCAGCTCGACCGACATCTGTTCGCGGACACCGGGCTCGCGGATTGGTTGGAAGACACCTATGCCGCGCTCGACGCGGATGCCGAGCAGCACCTGGCGGCCCTCGCCGACGACCTCGGCGGGCGGCTGCGTTACGCCGCCGCGGCCAGCGACTGCACGGCCGAGCTGGCCGGCGGCGGCAGCGCCACGGACCGGCCCGGCGGCGCGCTGGACCTGGAGCGCGATGCGCAGCGCGCCGGCACCGCCGCCGCGGCCGGTGCCGCCGCCGGGGCGCTGACGGCGAAGCTGCTCTCCAAACAGGTGGCGGGCGCCCTGGCGGCCAAGCTCGCCGGCACCAAGACCTTCCAGACGGCGGCGGCGCTGGCCGGCAAGGTCGCGGCCAAGAAGGGCGGCTCGTCGCTGGCCTCTGCGCTCGGTGCGACGGCCCTGTGCGCGCCGAGCGGGCCTTGGGCAGTGCTCTGCGGCATCGGTGCCGGCGCCGCCACCTGGCTCGCCGTGGACAAGGCGCTGGTGGAGATCGACGAGGCGCGCTTACGCGCCGAGATGCGCGCCGACCTGCTGGCCGCGCTGGACGAGCAGCAGGAGCTACTGCGGGGGACGCTGCGCGCACGCCAGAGCGCCGCCATCGATGCCGGATTACAGGCCCTGGCCGAGCGTCTCGGACGGCGCTATGTGCCGGCGCGGGAATGAGGTGCTGGTCGAGCGCGGCCCATTGATCGCGCACTAAGGCGATTGCCGGAAACAAACATACCGAATGGCGCAGGATTTTCGCTCGCCTTCAAGGAGCGGCAGCGGGCGCATAGTCGAGCACTGTGCCCGCTGCCGCGACGCAGAAGGCGCTCGAAAAGACAA
>JANQFI010000667.1 GCA_028277905.1 Chromatiaceae bacterium
CAGTGCACGAAGTGCTGCACCCATGCGCGTGCCGCATCGAGGGTCGCGAACGGGTTGGCGGGGAATTCGGGGCAATACTTCAGCGTCTTGAACAGTGCCTCGGAGAAGGGATTGTCATCGCTCACCCCGGGTCGGCTGAACGACGGCACCACGCCAAGGCGTTGGAGGGTGGCGAGCATGGTCGCCCCCTTCATCGGTGGGCCGTTGTCGGAATGCAGCACCCGATCGCGGCCCTGCACGCCCTCGCGCAGATGCGCCTTGTGGAGCACGGCGGCGGCATGCTCGGTGGATTCGGTCTCGAACACCTCCCGGCCGACGATCTTGCGGCTGAACACATCCATGATCAGGTACAGGTAGAAGAAGGTGCCGTGCACGGTGGTGCGCAGATACGTGATGTCCCAGCTCCGGAGCTGATTCGCCGCAGTGGCCTGCAGCGGCTCGGGGCGCTTGTGGGAGGGCTTGCGGCTGCGCCCGCGGTGCTTGAGCTGATCGGCCTCGCGCAGCACCCGGTAGAAGGTCGACTCCGAGGCGATCCAGCGGCCCTGGTCGGCGAGCCTGGGCACGATCTGCGAGGGCGGCAGGTGGGCGAATTCCGGGGCATTGGCCACGGCGAGGATCTCGGCGCGCTCGGCATCGCTCAGGCGGTTCGCCGGCGTGCGTTCGCGCCCCGCGGCGGCTCGTGCATCTTCGCGGATGCCGTCGGCCTCGCGCCAGCGCTGCAGGGTTCGCGGGCTGATCCTGGCCGCCGCGCAGGCGCGCTCCAGACCGGCGCCGGCGCGGCAGGCCTCATCGATGCGTGTGCTCATGGTGCGTCGCTGCTCCAGGTCGATCCTTCGCCCGCGTCCGCCCCGAGCAAGGTCTGGAGTTTTTTTTCCAGCACCAGCAACGCCGCGGCCTCCGCCAGGGCCTTGTCCTTGCGCCGCAGCTCCCCCTCCAGCGCCTTGATGCGTTGCTTGTGGGCGCGCGTCTCGGCGCGCTCGCGCTTGACCTGCACCGGCGCATTGGCCTGCATGCAGCTCGCCTTCCAGGCGGCGATCTCCTGCGGGTAGAGCCCCTTGCGCCGGCAGTACTCGCCAAGCTCCACCTCGTTGAGCGCGGCCGTCTCCAACACCGCGGCGAACTTCTCCTCGCTGCTGAGCGTGCCCTTCGCCTCGCTCGCCTGCGCCGCCTCCAGCCCCTGCTCGCGGGCCCTGCTGCGCCAGCTGTAGAGGGTGTCTTTGGGGATGCCGGTCTCACCCACCAGCTCCGGGACCGAGACGTTGTTCGGCGGCAGCATCCGCTCGATGATGCTCGCCTCGTATTCCGGGGAATAGACTGTCGCCATGATCGAAACATCACCTCGTGGTGGAGCCGAGTGCCTCGCGCCGCGCCCGTGGCCGGTCACCGTCCGGTCGCCCTTCGGGCTCCCTCCCGGTGACCGGCCACGGGCACGGAGACCCTCGACCCCTGGAATGCCCCCATGTTCACACAAAATCTCCCCAGGGGGAGGCGACATCTATCCTGACAGAGGGGGACATCGGCGAAGGTCTCGCCGT
>JANQFI010000675.1 GCA_028277905.1 Chromatiaceae bacterium
CCGACGGCGCCGCCTGGCTGCTGTTGGCCTCCGAGCCCGCCCTGGAGCGGCATGGCCTCCGTGCGCTGGCTCGGGTGCAGGACACCGAATGGGCCGCGCTCGATCCACGCGTCATGGGCCTGGGACCGGTGCACGCCATGGCACCGCTGCTGGCCCGCAACGGCCTCGGCAGCCCGGACATCGCCCACTGGGAGATCAACGAGGCCTTCGCCGCCCAGGTGCTCGCCTGCCAGTCCGCCTGGGCCGACCCCGACTACCGGCACCGGCAGCTCGGCCCGGACGCGCTGGAGCAGAGCGATGCGGCCGAGCTCCGGGCCGAGATCCCGGACGATCGCCTGAACCCGCACGGCGGTGCCGTCGCCCTCGGCCACCCGGTGGGCGCGAGCGGCGCCCGGCTGGCCCTGCACCTGGCTCTGGGTCTGCACCGAACCGGCGACCGTCATGGCGTTGCGAGTCTCTGCATCGGCGGCGGCCAGGGTGGCGCGCTGCTGTTAGAGAACCCCGACGGAGGAACCCCATGAGCACGCACTGGCACGCCGAGACCGACGACCAGGGTCGCCTGTGGCTGGGTCTGGACCAGGCCGGTAGCACCCTGAACCTGCTGGGCACCCAGGTCTTGAACGAGCTCGCACAGCGCGTCGACGCCATCGAGGCCGAGCCGCCGCAGGCCCTGGTGCTGCATTCGCGCAAGCGCGGCTTCATCGCAGGCGCCGATCTCAATGAGCTCGAAGGCGCCAGCAACGCCCTGGACCTGGCGCGGCACATCACGCATGTGCACCTGCTGTTCGACCGCATCGAGGCCCTGCCCTGCCCGAGCGTCGCGCTGATCGACGGCTACTGCCTCGGCGGCGGGCTGGAGCTGGCGCTGGCCTGCACCTATCGCATCGCCGCCGATGATCCGGACCTGCACATGGGCCTGCCGGAGGTGCGTCTAGGCATCTTCCCGGCCTACGGCGGCACCTGGCGAGCCATCCGCAACCTGGGCGCGCTTGCGGCCTTACGGCTGATGCTGACCGGCCGCACGCTGCCCGCGCGCGAGGCCAAGCGGGCGGGCCTGGTGGACCTGGTGGCGCCGCGGCGCCAATTGCGCGCCGCGGCCAGCTACCTGCTGGAGCAGGCGCCGAAGCCGCGGCGCGCAGGCCTGCGCCAGCGCCTGCCGAGCAACCCGGCCCTGCGCCCCTTGGTCGCGGCCGTGCTCCGCCGGCAGGCGGCGAAGCATGCCGACCCGGCGCACTATCCGGCGCCCTTCCAGCTCATCGAGCACTGGCGCACCCATGGTGACGAGGGCCCGGCGCTGCTCGCGTCCGAGGCTCAAGCGGTAAGCCGGCTCCTCACCGGCGACACGGCACGCAACCTGATCCGGCTATTCAAGCTGCGCGAGCGCCTGAAAGGCCTGGGTAGGGGATCGGGGCGCGGTGGCGAGCACGGCATCGCCCATGTCCACGTCATCGGCGGCGGGGTCATGGGTGGCGACATCGCCGCCTGGGCGGCCCAGTCCGGCTTTCGCGTGACCTTGCAGGACTTGGGCCTGGATCAGCTCGGCCGGGCGATGCGGCGCGCCCAAGGCCTGTTCCGCAAGCGGCTCCAGGACGAGCTCGCGATCCGCGACGCCTGGGACCGGCTGACCCCGGACCCGCGCGGCGACGGGCTGGCGCGGGCCGACCTGGTGCTGGAGGCCATTGTCGAGGACGCCCAGGCCAAGCGGGCGCTGTTCGACGGCATCGAGCCGCGCCTGCGCGCGGACGCCCTGCTCGCCACCAACACCTCGGGCATCCCGCTGGAGCGCCTAAGCAAGGGCCTGCGCCGGCCGGAGCGCTTGCTGGGGCTGCACTTCTTCAACCCGGTGGCGCGCATGGAGCTGGTGGAGGTGGTGCGCGGCGCGCAGACCCAGTCCGAGGGCATGGACCGCGCGCTGGCCTTCGTGCACGCCCTGGGCCGGCTGCCGCTGCCGGTACAGAGCAGCCCCGGCTTCCTCGTCAACCGCGTGCTGATGCCCTATCTGCTGGAGGCCGTGGAGCTGCTCGCCGAGGGCGTGCCGGCGTCCGCCATCGACCGCGCCGCCGAGCGCTTCGGCATGCCCATGGGGCCGGTCGCGCTGGCCGACAACATCGGGCTCGACATCTGCCTGGCCGTAGTCGAGGAGGTCGGCCCGCGACTCAGTATCCCGGCCGAGACGCCCGAGCTGCTGCGTGAGCGGGTGCACCGCCGCGCGCTTGGCAAGAAGTCTGGCGAGGGCTTCTATCGCTACCGCAACGGCCGTCATGGCAGGCGGCTCGCACCCAAGCGCATCCCGTCCATCCGCACCCGCCGCGGCCGCATCCCACCGGACCTGGCGGAGCGCATGGTGTTCCGCCTGCTGAACGAGGCGGTGGCCTGTCTGCGCGAGGGCGTTGTCGGGGACGCGGACCTGCTCGATGCCGGCGTCGTCTTCGGCACCGGCTTCGCCCCCTTCCGCGGCGGACCCATGCACTTCATCGCCGAGGGCGGCCAGGCGCGCATGCTGGAACGGCTGCGCGACCTGGAGGTCAGCCACGGCGACCACTTCCACCCGGACCGCGGCTGGGACCTGCTGCGGGTTTGATATCGGAGGCTCCCGATGCTGCTCTTCCCTTCCCACTGGTTCCCTTCCCACTGGTTCCATATCCACAGGCTCGACTCCCACCTGCATAGGCGCCCCATGCGAGTCGCAGCCCCTGCGGCCACCGACATCATCACGCCCGCCGAGGCGGGCAGCCTCTGCGGCCTGTTGCTGGAGCGGGCCCGGCGCACGCCGCAGGGCAGCGCCTACTGCCACTTCGCCGCCGGCACCTGGGTGACCGGCAACTGGCGGGAGGCCGTCGCCGCGGTGGGCCGCTGGCAGCAGGCCCTGCGTGCCGAGGGGCTCGGCGCCGGCGATCGGGTCGCGGTGATGATGAGCAACAGGCCGGAATGGGCCTTCTTCGACCTGGCCGCGCTGGGACTCGGGCTAGTGACGGTACCGCTCTTCGTCAACGACCGGCCGGAGAATGTCGCGCACATCCTGCGCGACTCGGGCGCGCGCCTGCTGCTCGTGGAGGGCGCCGCGGAGCTCGGCGTGGTCGACAGCATCGATCACCTGCCAGAGACCCTCGCGCGCGTCGTCCCGCTGGAGCTTGGCAGCGAGACTGCAGGCGTCGGCGCCAGCAAGATCCCCGGCCTGACAGGCGCCGGCGACTGGCTGCCGGCGTCCGGCACGGCTGTCGATGAGGCAGAGGGCGGCGACAGCCTCGCCACCATCGTCTACACCTCCGGCACCACGGGCCGGCCCAAGGGCGTGATGCTGAGCCACCGCAACATCCTGTGGAATGCCCATGCGTCGCTGCGCCGCATCCCGGCGCTGACCACGGACCTGTTCCTGTCCTTCCTGCCGCTGTCGCACACCCTGGAGCGGACCGCAGGCCACTACCTGCCCATCATGGCCGGCGCGAGCGTGGCCTACGCTCGCTCCATCCCGCAGCTGGCCGAGGATATCCTGACACTGCGGCCGACGGTGCTGATCTCGGTGCCGCGGGTCTTCGAGCGGGTGCACGGCAAGGTGCTGGAACAGCTGGAGGGGGCGCCCGCCACCAAGCGGCGGCTGTTTGCGGCCGCGGTGGAGCTCGGCTGGAAGCGGTTCGAGCACCGCCAAGGCCGCCGCGGCTGGTCACCGGAGCTGGCGCTGGCCCCGGCGCTGGATCGGCTGGTGGGCGCGAAGATTCGCAAACGGCTCGGCGGCCGGCTGCGCGTCGCGATCTGCGGCGGCGCCCCGTTGCGGGCCGACGTCGGCCGGCTCTTCCTCGCCCTAGGCGTGCCCGTGCTACAGGGCTATGGGCTCACCGAGGCGAGCCCGGTCGTCAGCGTCAACGCGCTGGATGACAACATCCCGGACAGCATCGGCCCGCCTTTGCAGGACCTCGAGGTCCGGCTCGGCAAGCACAGCGAGCTCTTGGTGCGCTCCCCCGGCGTCATGCTGGGCTATTGGGGCCTTCCCGAAGCCACTGCGGAGGCCATCGATGCCCAGGGCTGGCTGCACACCGGCGACCAGGCACGCCTGGAGGACGGGCATCTCTTCATCACCGGCCGGCTCAAGGACATCATCGTGCTGGCCACCGGCGAGAAGGTGGCGCCCGCGGACCTGGAGCTGGCCATCACCGCCGACCCGCTGGTCGAGCAGGTCCTCATCGTCGGCGAGGACCGGCCCTACCTGGGCGCACTGGTCGTGCTCAGCGACACGGGGCTGCGCCGGCTCGGACCCGAGCTGGGCCCGCCGCCCGAGCCCGCGGCCGCGGCGCGCCATCCCGGCATCGAGGCGATCCTGCTTCAGCGCATCGAAGCGCGCCTCGCGAGGTTTCCCGGCTACGCCCGGGTCAAGCGGGTCGCGGTGACCGACGAGCCCTGGACCATCGACGCGGGCCTGATGACGCCGACCATGAAGCTGCGCCGCGCGAAGATCGCGGCCCGTCATCAGCAGGCGATGGCCGACCTCTATGCCGAGCACTAAGGCGATTGCCGGAAGCAAACATACCGAATGGCGCAGGGTTGTCGCTCGCCTTCAAGGAGCGGCAGCGGGCGCATAGTTGAGCTCTGTGCCCGCTGCCGCGACAAAGAAGGCGGGCGAAAAGACAAGCCAGGCGGTCTGTTTGTTGACAGAAATCGCCTAAGGACAGGAGATCCAACCGAGACGTCGATGGCGATCGGGAACAACAGAAGCGGACAGCCGAGCTGCGCCAGCGTCGAGTAGGCCACCAGCGGCTTGAGGCGTTGCTGCATCAGTGCCGTCGGATTGCCGATGCCGAGCGGTCCGGGGCTCGGGATCAGAGCGAGCCACAGGCGGAATGCCTGCCCACGGAGTGGCGTTCGCGCCCGGGGCAGAAGCGGATTTCCGCCCGGTCGTGAGGCGATAGAGCGCGCGCAAGGCGTGTTGACCGACCCTCGATCCCCCGCTAGCCTCGGTCTGTTGGGCGTTGCTAGACGCAAGTAGACGCCGTTGGTTGTCCTATCCGTTCGTCCTATCCCTTCCCGAGCGGAATCGCGAGCACTTTCTAAGCCACCGCAGCCCATGCCCATCGCTGCCGTCTACTCTCCGCATCAAGCGCAGTTCTTTGCCTGGGAGCTGACCCGTCGCGCGAATCCGGACAGCGTCGAATCCCTCGGTGCGACGCTCGTCGATGCCCAGGTCGACCTGAACCCTCACCAGGTCGAAGCGGCCCTGTTCGCCTGCCGCAATCCGCTGTCGCGTGGCGTCATCCTGGCTGACGAGGTGGGCCTCGGCAAGACCATCGAGGCCGGACTCGTACTCGCCCAGTTCTGGGCCGAGCGCAAGCGCCGCGTGTTGATCGTCGTCCCGGCCAACCTGCGCAAGCAGTGGCACCAGGAGCTGAAGGACAAGTTCGCGTTGGACGCCCAGATTCTGGAGTCGAAGCGTTACAACGAGCAGAGGCGCAAAGGTGTCGCCGACCCCTTCGACGTCGGCGCCCCCGTCATCTGCTCCTATCAGTTCGCCAAGGCCAAGATCGACGATCTGCGCAAGGTGCCTTGGGACATCGCCGTGCTCGACGAGGCCCACCGTCTGCGCAACGTCTACAAGCCGAGCAACGTCATCGCCAATACCCTCAAGCACGGCTTGGCGCAAGTGCCCGCCAAGGTACTGCTCACCGCGACGCCGCTGCAAAACTCGCTGCTGGAGCTGTTCGGCCTGGTCAGCGTCATCGACGAGCGCGTCTTCGGGGACCTCGACAGCTTTCGCCGCCAATTCGCGCGGATCAACCGGCCCGAGACCTTTCAGGCCCTGCGCCGGCGCATCGCCCCGCTGTGCAAGCGCACCCTGCGTAAGCAGGTTGCACACAGCATCAGCTATACCAACCGCATCCCCATCGTCCAGGAATTCACGCCAGACGACGACGAACAGCGCCTGCGCGGCCTGGTCGCCGACTACCTGCGCCGCCCGGACCTCAAGGCCCTGCCGAACAGCCAGCGGCAGCTCATCTCCCTGGTGCTGTGGAAGCTGCTGGCCTCCAGCACCCACGCCATCGGCGGAGCGCTGGGCACCATGGCCGCGCGGTTGGAGCGCCTGCTCGCCGACGCGCCTGAGCCCGCGGCACTGAGCGAGACCATGGGCCAGGACTTCGAGGCCCTGGACGGGGCGCGCGACGAATCCGGCGACAGCGACCTCGACACCGACGCGCCCCTTCGCGCCGGCGAGCGCGAGGCCATTGCCCAAGAGATCGCCGAGCTGCGCCGCTACGAGGGCCTTGCCAAAGGCATCCGCGACAACGCCAAGGGCGAAGCCCTGCTGACGGCACTCGACCGCGCCTTCCAGGAGCTCGACCGCCTCGGCGCCTCGCGCAAGGCGCTGATCTTCACTGAATCCCGCCGCACCCAGGATTACCTGCTCTCGCTGCTCGGCAACACCGACTACGGCCACGGGATCTTGCTCTTCAACGGCAGCAACAGCGGCCCTGAAGCGCAGCGCATCTATCGGGACTGGCTCCAACGCCACGCCGGCAGCGACCGCGTCACCGGCTCCAAGACGGCCGACACCCGCGCCGCGCTGGTGGAGCAGTTCCGCGACAGCGGCACGGTGATGATCGCGACCGAGGCCGGTGCCGAGGGCATCAACCTCCAGTTCTGCTCGCTCGTCATCAACTACGACCTGCCCTGGAACCCCCAGCGCGTCGAGCAGCGCATCGGCCGCTGCCATCGCTACGGCCAGCGCTTCGACGTGGTCGTCGTCAACTTCATCGACCGCAGCAACGACGCCGACCGCCGCGTCTACCAGCTGCTGGAGCAGAAGTTCCAGCTCGTCAGCGGCGTCTTCGGCGCCAGCGACGAGGTGCTCGGCGCCATCGGCTCCGGCGTCGACTTCGAGCGCCGCATCGCCGAGATCTACCAGCGCTGCCGCGATCCCGAGACCATCCGCGACGGCTTCGAGCAGCTCCAGCTCGACTTGGCCTCCGAGATCAGCGAAGCCATGGTCCGCACCCGCGACATCCTGCTGGAGCACTTCGACGAGCAGGTGCTGGAGCGCGTCCGCGACGACAGCATCGACACCCGCGACCGCTTCGAGCGCCTGTTCCTGGACCTGACCCGCGCCGAGCTGAACGGCCGCGCGACCTTCGATGCCGACAGCGGCTTCACGCTGCACAGCCTCCCGAGCCCCGCGCTGGCCGGGCAGGTGCCGCTGGGCCGCTACGAGCTGCCGCGCCGCTCCGGCGACGCGCACCTGTACCGGCTCGGCCACCCCCTCGGGGAATACCTGCTGGAGCAGGCCAAGTCCCGCGTGCTGCAACCGGCACGGCTGGTCTTCGACTACGACGCCTATCGAAAGCGCATCAGCACCCTGGAGCCCTGGCGCGGCAGCCGCGGCACACTCGTCGCCGAGCTCTTGACCATCGATTCCCTCGCCGGTCGCGAGCAGCGACTGGTGGCCGCCGCGATCACCAACGATGGGCGCCTCCTGACCGAGGACGATCCGGAAAAGCTGCTGCGGCTGCCGGTGTCCAGCCAGACGCTACTCCCTGGCGCGCCCGAACCGCCGCCGGCGCTGGCATCGGAGATGGAGCAGCGTCGCAACCGGATCGCGCAGCGCATCAACGAGCGCAACCTGAGCTACTTCCAACAAGAGGTCGAAAAGCTCGACGCCTGGGCCGACGACCTCAAGGTCGGGCTGGAACAGGAGATCAAGGAGCTGGACCGGCAGATCAAAGAGGTCCGCCGCACCGCCACGGTGGCTGTGACGCTGGAGGAAAAGCTGCATTGGCAGAAGCAGCAGCGGGAGCTGGAACAGCGGCGGGGGCGGATGCGGCGGGAGTTGTTTGATCGCCAAGACGAGATCGAGGGCAGGCGCAACCACCTGATCGCCGACCTGGAAATGCAACTGGCGCAACAAGCCAAGACGCAACGGCTGTTCAGAATCGAATGGGAGTTGACCGCATGAGTGAGGAAACGCCAATCGACCCCGCCCATACGCTGGCGGAAGAGGTCGTTAAGAAACTGATCGACGAGGGCCTGGTCAGCTCCGGTAAGCGAGCGGAGATCCTCGGGAAACTGACCGCGGGCACCGCCAAAGCCGAGGACTGGGGTCTGTGGACCGAGCTGGCCCTGCCTGAGGAGGACGACGCGCAAGACGAGTCGCAGGAATGAAAGCCCTCAAGAAACTGGAGCTGCGCGCCTTCCGCGGCGCCTCGAAGCCCTTCGTCTTGGAATTCGATTCGTCGAAATCCGTAGCGCTGCTTTTTGGCGAGAACGGAACGGGCAAGACCACCATTACCGATGCCCTGGATGCCGTCGGCAACTGTTCTCCGGGGTCGCTGAAGGATCGCTCTTCCACCAAGCCAAAGGAGCACTTGCCGTCGCTGGGAAGGACTCCGGCGGATGTCCGAGTCCGCCTCGAAGACTCAGCCGGCAACAGCTGGACTGCCACCATGTCCAACAGCCGGCTCCTCGCCTCGCCGCCGGAGTTGCCCTTGATCCGCGTACTTCGCAGGAGCGACCTGCTCAAGCTGGTGGATGCAAAGCCATCTGAGCGCTACGAGGTACTGCGGCGCTTTGTTGATGTTCCTGCCGTCGTACGCTCCGAGAACACGCTCAGAGATGCCGCGACCGACGCGAAAAGGCGCTTCGATGACGCGGTCAAGCATCGGAGCGAAGCAGAACAGACGTTGCACCAGATCTGGCGTCAGAACGGATCGCCCTCGACATCCTGGCAAGCCTGGGCCAACGACTTGACGAGCCAGAAAACGGGGGATCTGGACGAGGCCGCCAAGGATCTCCGCACCGCGTCCGACGCCATTCTCAAGGCATTGTCCAGTTTGCAGGCGTGTCGAGTCGCAAAGGCGCGCGTGGCGGAAGAGGAAAGGAAGCAAGCCGAGCACCGGCAACAGGTCGAGAAGACCCAAGCGCCGGATACTCGCATGGCGATGGATACCGCAAGCCTGCTGCGCAAGGCGGCGGACTTTCTCAAGCAGGGAGAGCATGCAGACGCCTGTCCGGTGTGCCGGCAGCCAATCCCGATCGACGAGTTGCGGCGAGACCTGGATAGCCGCTTGGGCCAGCTCGGGCAATACGAGAAGCTTGCCACCGCTCAGGTCCGTATCGGCAACGACCTGAAGGGCGCACAAGGCACATACGACCGCCAGGCCGAGGCCTTTGCCACCGATGCCATAGCCGCCTATGCGGTCCTCCAGCAGCCTGCTGTCGCTGAGATTGACGGTGCGCCCGACCGATGTGCCGACTTCCCGGTGGAGGCGGCGGGCTGGATAGCCGGGTCCGACCCTGCGTTGTCATCCGAGGCACTGCGAGCGCTCGCCAAGTTCGTACAAGGCGCCGAGAGCCTGGCGATTTCGCTGCGGAAACGGGAGCAAAGGCTCCAACAGCAGCTTGGTCAGATCAAGACGGTCCGAGCCCTCCTGAACAACTACGCGAAGGCGGTCGCGGAATCCCAAGGCTTGGAGAAATTGGCGCAGCGCCTCAAACGTGCCTCCGACGTCGTCCGCGAGACCCGTATCAGGTTCACCGATGACATCCTTGCATCCGTCGCCCGGGAGACGAATCGACTCTACGGACTAATCCACCCGAACGAGCGCATCGCCCTCTCGAAGCTGGAACTGGACAAGGCGCGTCGCGCTTCGCTGGTCCAACTCAGCCATTTCGAAGGTGCAGACGATGTTCCGCCCCAGGCCTATTTCAGCGAATCGCATCTCGACACCCTGGCGTTTTGCTTCTGGCTCGCGGTTGCGAAGCGCGAGAGTCCGTCGCAGGACGCGGTGCTGGTGCTGGACGACGTCTTCACGTCGGTCGATTCCCAACATCTCGCCCGAATCTCCCAGCTGATCATCGACGAATCCCGGCACTTCGCGCATGTTCTGATCACCACGCATCAGCGTCGGTGGCGCGACGTCTTTCGCTATCCTTCCGGGGCCGGCAATCACACGCAACTGATCGAGCTGCAACGGTGGTCCCTGGCGAAGGGGATTCGCGCCTATCAGACCCGGTTGGCGCTGAGCCAGTTGGTGCAATCCATCGCGAGCGAACCCTTCGAGCGTCAGCGGGTCGCCCAGGAGGCCGGCATCTTGCTCGAAGCGATGCTGGACCATCTGGCGCTGACCTATAGGTGTCGCGTGCCGCGCACCGCCACAAGCGACTACACCCTGAGCGAGCTGCTCAACGGCACATCCTCCCTGTTCCAGAAGCTGGCCATGGAAAAGCCGACAACGCCGTCCGACGCGACCGCTCGCAGCAGCAACAGGTTCAAAACGGTCGAGCCAAAGGCCAGCTTCACCAAGCTCAAAGCTACGGCCTTGGTGCGCAATCAGGTCGGCGCGCACTACAACCTGACGGGTATGGAGATCTCTGATGCCGAGGTTGCGGAGTTCGCACAGCTCGCCGTCGAGCTTGCGGAGGCTCTGAGCTGTTCCGTCTGCGGCCAGATCCCCGGCAAGAAGGGCGGGAGCTATTATCGGTGCAGCTGCGCCGAGCCAGCGGCTGTCCGCATGCTGCCGTTGGACCTGTAGGGCCTCGATCGTGAGCAAAAGGCAGAAGCTGGAGCTAACCTGGATCGGCAAGGACAAGCGGCCGAAGCTGGAGCCGCGCATCCTGCTGGAAGACCCGGCGCGCTCCTATCACGCCAGGCGGCGGATCGGCGACGGCGACCTCTTCGACAACCGGTTGATCTTCGGCGACAACCTGCTGGCGCTGAAGGCGCTGGAGCAGGAGTACAGCGGCAAGGGCAAGTGCTGCTTCATCGACCCGCCCTACAACACCGGCAGCGCCTTCACCCACTACGGCGACGGGCTGGAGCACAGCATCTGGCTGTCGCTGATGCGGGATCGGCTGGAGATCATTCGGCGGTTGTTGGCGGAGGATGGGTCGCTGTGGGTTACGATCGATGATAACGAAGCGCACTACTTCAAGGTCCTGTGCGACGAGATCTTTGGCAGAAACAACTTTGTGGGAAACGTAGTTTGGCAGAAGGCGTATACTCCGAACCAAACGGCGAGGCATTTATCGAATACGCATGATCATGTACTTTGCTACGCGAAAGACCTGTTTCAGCTCCGAGTTGGCAAACTAGAAAGAACTCAAGCTCAAGTAGAGAAGTTCAAAAACCCTGATAATGACCCGCGAGGCCCGTGGAAAGCCGAGAATCTTTCCGCCGGAAAGTACTATTCAGCGGGAGACTTTCCGATAAGAGGCCCGAAAGGTGGTGTCTTTCATCCACCGAAGGGCCGATGGTGGCGTTGCAACGAAGATCAGTTCCAAAAGTGGTTGACTGAGGGGCGAATCACCTTTGGCCTTAAAGGCACTGGTCGACCAATGTTGAAAAAGTACTTGCATGAAATAACCGGAGGAATCACAGCGAGCACGTGGTGGACGCATGAGGAAGTAGGAAGCAACAAAGAGGCAAGTATTCATACGAAACAGCTTTTTGGCGATCAGGATGTGTTCTCTACCCCGAAGCCAGAGAAGCTGGTTAGACGAGTGCTCTCTCTAGTCACCCATACAGGCGACCTCGTCCTCGACTCCTTCGCCGGCTCCGGCACCACCGGCACCGTCGCCCACAAGATGGGCCGCCGGTGGATCATGGTGGAGCTGGGCGAGCACTGCCACACCCACATCATCCCGCGACTTACAAAGGTCATCGACGGCGAGGACCTGGGCGGCATCACCGAGGCGGTGGGCTGGAAGGGCGGCGGCGGCTTCCGCTACTACCGGCTGGCGCCGTCGCTGCTGGAGCGGGACCGCTGGGGCAACTGGGTTGTCAACCGCGCATACAACGCGGCGATGCTGGCGGAGGCCCTGTGCAAGCTGGAGGGCTTCACCTATGCCCCGTCGGAGATGCTGTGGTGGCAGCACGGCCATTCCACCGAGCGGGACTTCATCTGGGTGACGACCCAGAACCTGTCCGCCGAGCAGGCGCGGCGTCAGGCATTGATGACCCGGACACGGCTGGTCGTCTGGCGCGACGGGCAGATTCGGTATATCGATCCAGCCATGCCGGAAGAACCCGACGCCAGAGGTGCGCCGAGCAAGGCTGAGGTAACGGTGCCCTTGGATTACTCCTCCAGGAACGACTCGCCATGACGGAGCTGTGGCGATGAACATCGAGGCATTGCAGCGGCGCATCCGCCTCGGCGAGGATTCGACGCTGGATCTGAAACGGGTGGCGGTTAGCGCGGCGGGCAAGGTCACAGAGCCCCATGCCGATGGGCTGTCGGACGAGCTGGCGGCGCTGGCCAATACCGCCGGCGGGACGCTGGTGCTGGGCGTGGAGGACAGGACCCGCTCCGTGACCGGTATTCCCCTGGAGCGGATCGATCAGGTCGAGGCCTGGGTGACGGCGATCTGCACCGACCGCGTCAAGCCGCCGCTGGACGTGCTGACCCGGCATATGGAGTTGCCCGGCGACGACGGGGCGCCCCGAGGCGTGATCGTCGTGGAGGTGCCGCGCAGCCTGTGGGTGCATGAGGGCGCCAACGGCTACTTTCGTCGCGTCGGCCACGCCAAGCGCAAGCTCGCACCGGATGCGCTAGCGCGGCTGCTTCAGCAGCGTAGCCAAGCGCGCATCATCCACTTCGAGGAGCAGGAGGTGCCGGGGTGCAGCTTCGACGACTTCGATGCGCTACTCGTGAGGCGTTTCCTGAAGCCCGGCCAAGGCGACACGATTGCACAGTTGCGCAGGCTGCATCTGCTACGCGAGGTCGATGGCGTCTCGGTGCCGACCGTGGTGGGCACGTTGCTCTGCACCCTGGAGCCGACCCGCTGGCTGCGGAATGCCGAGATCATCGCCGTGGCGCATCTAGGAACCGTGAACAATCCCGATGAGCAGATCGACGCCCGCGAGATCGGCGGCCCGCTCGATCGGCAGATCCTGGATGCCTTCCATTTCGTCGAGCGCAACATGACCACGGCGGCGCGCAAGCCGCTGGGGCGGATCGACTATCCGCAGTATGCGCTGCTTGCCATCTTCGAGGCGATCGTCAACGCCGTGGCGCACCGGGACTATTCCCTGCACAGCCAGCGTATTCGGCTGTTCCTGTTTCGCGATCGCCTGGAGCTCCACTCGCCCGGCGGCCTGCCCAACACCCTGTCGCTGGAGTCCATGACGCGGCTGTCGTCGCCGCGCAACGAGGTGCTGGCGAGTCTGTTCGGGCGCTACTACCCGCTCGATGAGCCCAGGCTCGGCCGAAGCTATTTCATGGAACGTCGCGGTTACGGCGTCGAGACCATCCTCGGCGAGAGCGAGCAGCTCTCGGGCAGGCGGCCGGTGTATGAGCAGATCGGCGATCTTGAACTGTGCCTGACCATCTTTGCGGCCTCGCCGCCGGATCGCGAGGCGGAGCCCGTGGCTTGGAGCTCGAACCGATGAATCAACGCATCTTCAACGCGATTGCCGGCCGCCTGTCGCTGCGCCCGCCGCAGCGGGAATCGCTGCAACGGCTTGCCCGGGCGCTGGACGCGGCGCCAGCAATGCTGGAGCACGAGCCCGACCTGGAGGCCGTGCTAGCGGCGCTGAAGGCGGAGTTTCCGACGCTGAAAGCCTTCGAGCGGGACTTCCCTTCCCTGTGCTTCGCGCTGGCCACCGGCGTCGGCAAGACCCGGCTGATGGGGGCCTTCATCGGCTATCTGCACTTGGCGCACGGCTTCAAGCACTTCTTCGTGCTGGCGCCGAACCTGACCATCTACAACAAGCTCATCGACGACTTCACGCCGAACACGCCCAAGTACGTCTTCACCGGCATTGCGGAGTTTGCCGCCTATCCGCCGGAGATCATCACCGGCGACAACTACGAGCAGCGCGCCGGCAATCTGAGCATGCTGTCGCCGGTGACGGTGAACATCTTCAACATCTCCAAGATCGACTCGGAGGTGCGCGGCGGCAAGAGTCCGCGCATCAAGCGCCTGTCCGAGTATCTCGGCGACAGCTATTTCAACTATCTGGCGGAATTGCCGGACCTGGTGCTGCTGATGGACGAGTCGCATCGCTACCGGGCCAGTGCCGGGGTGCGCGCGATCAACGAGCTGAGGCCCCTGTTCGGGTTGGAGCTGACCGCGACGCCGTTCACGGAGTCGAGCCGCGGGCCGGTGCCGTTCAAGAACCTGGTCATGGACTACCCGTTGGCACGGGCCATCGAGGACAGCTTCGTCAAGGAGCCGGCGGTGGTGACGCAGCGGGACTTCGATGTCAAGCGGCACACACCGGAAGAGATCGAGAAGATCAAGCTGGAGGACGGCATCCGCCTGCACGAGGCGACCAAGGTGGAGCTGCTGACCCATGCCCGGCGCGTCGGCGCGCGGCAGGTGAAGCCCTTCGTGCTGGTGATCGCCCGCGATACCACCCACGCCGCGCAGCTGCGGGCGCTGATCGAATCCGATGCCTTCTTCGAGGGGCGATACAAGGACAAGGTCATCCAGGTGGACAGCAGCAAGAGCGGCAAGGAGGAGGAGCAGATGGTGGCGCGGCTGCTGGCGGTGGAGAGCGCGGCGGAGCCCACCGAGATCGTCATCCACGTCAACATGCTCAAGGAGGGCTGGGACGTGACCAATCTCTACACCATCGTACCGCTGCGGGCGGCCAACGCCCGCACGCTGATCGAGCAGTCCATCGGCCGTGGGCTGCGGCTGCCGTTCGGGCGGCGCACCGGCGTGCCGGCGGTAGACCGGCTCAACATCGTCGCCCATGACCGCTTCCAGGAGATCATCGACGAGGCGAACCGGGGCGACTCGCCGATCCGGCTGAAGCAGATCGTGCTGGAGGCGCCATCGAAGGCCGAGCCGACCATCAGCGTGCAGGTCGTCTCCAATACCGAAGCGGCGCTGGGCCTGACGGGGCCCAAGGTCACCGGTGGCGATGGCCACCAATACAGCATGGACACCGAGTCTCTAAAGACGCCGGTGTTCGGCACCGCGCGCGAGCGACAGGTGGCAAGCGCCGTGATGGACGTCATCGGCGAGATGGAGCGGGACAAGGATCGGCTGCCCAACAGCTCCGCACTGACCAAACCGGAGGTGCAGCGGGCTATCGCGGAACAGGTTCGTCAGCGTCTGAGCCCGGCGCAGACCGAGCTGCTGCCGCAGGAGGAGCTGGCCCTGGAGGCGGTGGTGGCGAAGACCGCCGAGACGGTTGTGCAGGTCATGATCGATATCCCGCGCATCAGCCTGGTGCCGACGGGTGAGGTCACCGTGGGCTTCCACCCCTTCAAGCTCGACCTGAGCGGTCTACGGCTCCAACCGGCGGATCGGGAACTGGTCATCCAGATGCTGCAAAGCAATCGTCGCTATACCTTGGCCTCAGAGGGCGGAATCACCGAGCGACGCCTGGAGGACTACGTCGTCTCGGGACTGATCGACTATGACGATATCGACTACGACGCCCACGCCGAGCTGCTGTACGACCTCGCCGGGCAGATGGTGCGACATCTGCTGGGCTATCTGTCGGAGGACGAGGCTCGCGCCGTGCTCGACCGGGACCGCCGTCTCATCGCCGGAGCGATTCGCGCCCAGATGATGGAGCACTTCTGGGAGAAGGCGGCCGGTTACGAGGTTCGGATCAGCCGCGGCTTCTCTCAGCTCAAGCCCTGCAACTACACGGCCACCGGCAAACAGCCGGTTCGCAACTACCGCGAGACGCTGGCGGACAAGTCCAGCATCAAGAAGATGCTCTTCGGCGGCTTCAGCAAGTGCCTCTATCGGTTGCAGAAATTTGATTCGGACAGCGAGCGGCGCTTTGCCGTGATTCTGGAGCGAGATGCGGACAAATGGTTTCGTCCGGTGCAAAACCAGTTCCAGATCTACTACCAGCTGGGCGCCGAGCAGCCGGAGTATGTGCCGGATTTCGTCGCCGAAGGCCCCGAAGTCGTCTACCAGGTGGAGACGAAGGCGCGCGAGGCGCTGAAGGACCCGGAAGTGCAGGCCAAGGCCCTTGCCGCGAGCCAGTGGTGCCGCCACGCGGGCGAATACGCACGGGACAATGGCGGAAAGCCCTGGCGCTACCTGCTGATCCCCCATGACGAGGTGAACGAGGCGCGGGCGCTTGGGGATTTCGAGCGCTTCGCGATGGATTGAGCGCGGGATCGATCCCGGTATCGACGGCGGTCGATGATCGCGCTGCTCGCCGAGCCGGGCGCCGGCGGTCAACGGGAGCAGCGTCTGGCGAAGAAGAAAAGGCCCCGAGCGAGACGGACACCCCTGGGAACAGGTCCGCCAGGCCGATAAAGGCCCCGCCTACGAAGGACAGGAGATCCAACCGCCGCTGAGAGTCCTTGGCGGCCCGAAAAATTCAGATTAGCGAGGGCTGGAGGGTCGGTCAAGGCTCAGCCACAAGGAGCCATCTGCGCTGTAGACCTCTTGGCAGCACCAACCAATGCCGCCGCCAGACGTCATGATCGGCGCGGCTACCACAGTTCGAAGCGAGAATTTTCGATGGCGACAGCCGTAGACCAGAACTAGATGAGAGTGATTCTCATCTGTGAGAGATGGCGAAGCTCTTGCTAGACGAGGCAATGGGTCGTATTTCTGCGAAAGCGTTTCTTTTGAA
>JANQFI010000676.1 GCA_028277905.1 Chromatiaceae bacterium
CAAGGAGCGGCAGCGGGCGCATAGTCGAGCCCTGTGCCCGCTGCCGCGACGCAGAAGGCGGGCGAAAAGACAAGCCAGGCGGTATGTTTGTTGACAGAAATCGCCTAAACGCTTGCTCCGAGATCGGTTGGTGGCACCGCGAACCGAGCAGAGTCCCGGCACCACCGGGCTTTTCGCTCTATGGGGCGCGCTGCGAATGACGTCCCGGGGAGGTTACTGATCCGCCATGTCTGGGCTCAAACCGATAGCAACGCGGTCTAGCCCTCCGCCGCGGTCCCGTCCGCGTCTGGCTCTTCTCCCCACTGGATGTCGAGCCCGTCGAGCACGCCAACCGGCGTTGCTCCCGTCAGCCCCTGCACGTCCGGCTTGCCGTAGGCACCGTCCAGCAGCCGGTAGATGGTCAGCACCCGGTCCGTCGGATGGACCAGCCAGTACTCCCGCACGCCGTGGCGCTCGTACAGGTCGCGCTTCAGGGTTTGGTCCTTCACCGCGGTGCGCTTGGACAGCACCTCGATGACCCAGTCCGGCGCCCCGCGGCAGCCGGCGTCGTCCAGCTTGGCCCGGTCGCAGATTACTGCGATGTCCGGTTGCACGACGTCGTCCACGTCGTCATCGGCCTCGTCTCCCTGCGGCAAGCGTACGTCGAACGGCGCCGAATACAGCTCGCAAGGCTTGTCGACGAGGAAGTTGCCGACCTGGCGGGTCAGCTCCACGACCATCTGCTGATGCGCCCGCACCGGCGCCGGGCACATATCGTACGCCTCACCGTCGATGAGCTCCCAGCGTTCATCCTCTGGCCAGCGGCGATAGTCGCCATAAGTGAAACGGCCGATCTTCGGCGCAAGCGCGGTCATGGGCTTCTCTCTGCAAGGTTCGATCCGGCGCTGATACCAGTGCACAGTGCACAGCGTTACCGCCGCACAGCCTTACCACTGCACAGCGGGAAGTATAGCCGCCGGTCCGCGTCGCCCATGCGCGGGGACTACTGCATCCGGCCGCGCTAAGGCGATTTCTGTCAACAAGCATACCGCCTGGCTTGTCTTCTCGCCCGCCTGCTTTGTCGCGGCAACGCGCACATAGAACGACTATGCATGCGCTGCCGCTTCGCGAAGGCGGACGAGAATCCTGCGCCATTCGGTATGTTTGTTTCCGGC
>JANQFI010000707.1 GCA_028277905.1 Chromatiaceae bacterium
CCCCGCAAAGGGTTCCATTCCGGGAGTGGTAGTTCAGTTGGTTAGAATACCGGCCTGTCACGCCGGGGGTCGCGGGTTCGAGTCCCGTCCACTCCGCCATCTCCATCATCGAGGCGCGCCACACCAGCCAGTGTAGGTGCGCCTTTTTCGTGTCAGGTGCGGGCGCAGCACGCGGCCCTTCGCTCCCACCCGGCTGCAACCGGCGTCCAACCATCTCCACAATCTGTGGCGAATTACTTGGAGGTCAGCCATGTTGCAGGAGATTAAGGAGCGCGCGCAAGGATGGGTCGCATGGGCGATCGTCATTCTGATCAGCATTCCGTTCGCGCTTTGGGGCATCCAGTCCTACCTCGGCGGGGGCACCGAGCGCGTTGCTGCCAAGGTGAATGGCAGCAAGATCACCGAGCGCGAGCTGAGCCAGAGCCTGCAGCGCTCGCGCATGCAGCTGCGCGAGCGCCTGGGCGCTGCCTACGACCCCGACCTGTTCGAGACCGGCCAGCTCCGCGCGCAGGTGCTGGAGCGCATGATTCGCGACAGGGTCCTGTTGGATGTGTCTTACGCCATGGGGATGCGGGTGTCCGATGAGGCGGTGCGGGCGGCAATCCTCGCCGAGCCGGCGTTTCAGCGTGATGGCGCCTTCGACAAGGCCACCTACGCGCGGGTGCTTCAGCTCCAGGGATTGACCCCCATGGCCTATGAAGAGCGCCTGCGCAGCGGGCTCCTGTCCACGCAGCTTGCCCGCGCCGTCACCGAGTCCGGCTTCATCACCGACGCCGAGCTGGCCGCCGCCACGCGCCTGCAGCGGCAGCGGCGCGACATCGCCTATGTGATACTGCCGCAAGCCGAGCTCGTGCCCGAGACCCCGGCCACCGCCGAGGAGGTCCAGTTCTATTACGATGCCAACCGCGACCGGTTCGAGTCACCCGAGCGCGTCAAGCTCTCCTACATGGTGCTGGACGCGGAAGCCCTGGGCCTATCCGAGGCGGTCGACGAGGCCAGGCTGCGCGCCGCCTACGAGGAGCGTGCCGACGAGCTCCGAGAGCCGGAACTGCGGGCCGTTCGGCACATTCTGTTGACGGTACCCCCGCACGCGGACGACGCCGAGGCCCAGCAGGTGAAGGAGCGCCTTGTCGAGCTGCGTGCCGAGATCGAGGCAGGCGCCGACTTCGCTGCCATCGCCGAGGCCGACTCCGAGGATCCGGTCAGTGCTGCGCAAGGTGGCGACCTCGGCATCGTGGAGCCCGGCATGATGGACCCGGCCTTCGAGCAGGCGGCGTTCGCACTCGATAAGGGTGTCGTCAGCGAGACGGTGCGCAGCCGTTTTGGCTATCACCTCATCGAGGTCACTGACATCCATGGTGGTCAGCCCAAGCCCTTCGAGGAGGTGCGCGAGCAGCTGGCCCGCGAGCTCGGCCGCGGCGGGGTGGAGAACGCCTATTTCGAGCTCGCCGAGCAGCTCGCAAACCTCACCTACGAATCCCCGGACAGCCTGATACCCGCTGCCGAGGCGCTGGACCTCGAGGTTGAGACCAGCGACTGGATCGAGCGCAGCGGTGGCGACGGCATCCTCGGGGCTCCCAAGGTCACCCGGGCTGCCTTCAGCGAGGACGTGCTGGTGCGCGGCAACAACAGCGAGCTGATCGAGCCGGACCCGGACCGCATGCAGGCTATCGTGCTGCGGGTGGACGAGCATGAGCCTGCCGCCGTGCGCCCGCTGGATGAGGTGCGCGAGGAGATCGTCGCCAGGCTCAAGCAGCAACAGGCTGCCGAGGACGCCCTTGCGGCGGCAGCGGCCATGGTGGAGCGCCTGCGCAGCGGCGAGGACTTCGCGGCGCTTGCCGCTGAGCTCCCTGCGGCGAGGCCAGCGGCTGCAGGGGAGGCCGCCCTGGGCCCCTATGGCGAGGCCCCGGCTGCGCAGGGCACAGACGCCGATGACGCGACTGAGGCAGAGCCCGTGCCGGACGGGGCGGTCGGCGAGGAACAGGTCGCCAGCGCCTCACCCATTGACGAGCCTAGCGCGGAAGATCCCGCCCCCGAGCCCGTTGCCGAGACGGTAGATCCGGAGCGCCCATCCGCCCAGCGAGCAGCCATCGAAGAGCCCGGCGCGGTCTCCCGCAGCCAACCCGGCGTGCCGCCGACGGTACTGGAGCTCGCCTTCACCGTGCCCCGGCCGGCGGACGGCGAAGTCAGCTATGCATACGGCCAGGCACCCGGCGGCGACGCCGTGGTGGTCGCCGTGCGTGCGGTCGAGGATGGCGCTAGCGCTGACATTGCGCCCGGGGCGCGTGATGCCGAGCGGCGCTTATTGACTCAGATCCTCGCCGAGCACAGCTTCGATGCGGTGCTGGACGACTTCGTTGCCCGGGCCAGGATCGAGCGCAGCAAGCGGTCCGGCGATGAGCCCTGAGGGCCGTTACGCGGCCCTGGGACCCTGGGTCGACTGGGACTCTCGAGCGGTCGCTGACGGCGCAGCGCGGACGCCGTGCAGCGAGCACAGCTCGGCTCCCCTCAGCCCAGTCCCAGGATGTGATAGCCGGTGTCGACATACAGGATGTCGCCGGTGATGCCGGAGGCGAGGTCCGAGCAGAGGAAGGCCGCCGCGTTGCCGACCTCGTCGATAGTGACATTGCGCCTGAGCGGCGTGCGCTCCTCCACTTGGCGAAGCATGCTGCGGAAGTCCGCGATGCCGGCGGCGGCCAGGGTGCGGATGGGGCCGGCGGAGACGGCGTTGACGCGCGTGCCCTCGGGGCCGAGGGCCGCGGCCAGGTAGCGCACGTTGGCCTCCAGGCTCGCCTTGGCGACGCCCATGACGTTGTAGTTCGGCACCGCCCGCACGGCACCGAGGTAGCTCATGGTGACCAGCGCGCCCCGACGTCCCGCCATCAGCTGGCGCCCGGCCTTGGCGAGTGCACCAAAGCTGTAGGAACTGATATCGTGCGCCGTCGTGAAGCCCGAGCGGCTCAGGGCGTCAACGTAGTTGCCCTCCAGCTCCTCCTTGGGCGCGAAGGCGATGGCGTGCACGATGCCGTCGAGCCCGTCCCAGTGGCCCGCGAGGCCCTCGAAGCAGGCGTCGATTTGCGCGTCGCTGGCAACGTCCAGCGGTAGGACAATGTTGGATTCGAGTGAGGCGGCCAGATCATGCACCCGCCCCTTGAGCTTCTCGCCCTGGTAGGTGAAGGCCAGCGTAGCCCCTTCTCGGTGCATCGCCTGTGCGACGCCCCAGGCGATGGAGCGGTTGCTCGCGACGCCCGTGATGAGAAAGCGCTTGTCGGTCAAGAATCCCATCAGCTTGTCTCCGTGGTCTGCCGGTATGTTCGGGTCTTGAGATGATGCGGGCGATGCGCGGGTGGTCGCGGTCGCTGCGGCGACACATTACCGAAACACCGCAGGGTTCGAAAGCGCCGTCATGCGTGGCGCTGATGTGTTGCTTGCGGCGGCTTCAGGCCGTATCGGTGCCCCTTGTAGCGGTGTTGGTGCTCACGGGCTGCGGCAAGCCGCCCTGGAACAATCCCTACCCGGAGAGCCAGGCAGGGGAGAAGGTGCTTTTCGGCGCCTTCAGCGAGCGGCCGAAGCACCTGGACCCGGTGCGCTCGTACAGCGCCAACGAGTACGCCTTCATCGCGCAGATCTATGAGCCACCGCTGCAATACCACTTTCTGAAGCGGCCCTACACCCTGGTGCCGATTACCGCCGAGGCGGTGCCCCATCCCACCCATCTGGACGCCCAAGGCAATCCGGTGCCCGCGGACGCCGATCCGAAGCACATCGCCGTCAGCGAATACCTTATCCGCATCCGGCCCGGCATCCGCTATCAGCCGCACCAGGCCTTCGCCAAGGGCGAGGACGGCGAGTACCTGTACCACCATCTGTCGCCCGCGCAGATCGGCAGACTGAACAGGCTATCCGACCTGCCTGAGACCGGTAGCCGCGAGCTGACCGCCGATGACTATGTTTTCCAGATCAAGCGCCTGGCGGCGCCCTGGCTGCACTCGCCCATCGCCGGGCTGATGGGGGAGCATATCCTGGGCTTCCAGGAGCTCTCTGAGCGCCTGGAGGCGGCCGCGCCTGCGTCCGAGGGCGGCGAGCGGCCCTTCTTCGACCTGCGGCAATTGGACTTCCCCGGTGCCCGGGTCATCGACCGCTACAGCTACGAGGTACGTATCGACGGCCGCTACCCGCAGTTCATCTATTGGCTCGCGATGCCCTTCTTTGCGCCCATGCCCTGGGAGGCGGAGGCGCTCACCAATCAGCCCGGCATGGCGGCCAACAATATCACGCTGGACTGGTACCCGGTGGGTACGGGCCCCTTCATGCTCACCGAGAACAACCCGAACCTGCGGATGGTGCTGGCACGCAACCCGAACTTCCGCGGCGAGACCTATCCGACGGCAGGCACGCCGCAGGATCGCGCCGCCGGCCTGCTGGCCGACGCGGGCAAGCGACTGCCCTTCGTGGACCGCGCCGTGTACAGCCTGGAAAAGGAGAGCATTCCGTACTGGAACAAATTCCTGCAAGGCTATTACGACACCTCCGGCATCGGCTCGGACGCCTTCGACCAGGCGGTACGGTTCAACGCTGCCGGTGAGGCCGGACTTACCGATGACATGCGCGCCAAGGGGATCCGACTCACAACCGCCGTCAACACGTCCATCTGGTATATGGGCTTCAACATGCACGACCATCTGGTGGGCGGAGACTCCGAGCGCGCACGGCTGTTGCGCCAGGCCATCAGCATCGCGGTGGACTTCGGCGAGTATGTGTCCATCTTCGCTAACGGTCGTGGCGTACAGGGGCAGGGACCTATCCCGCCCGGCATCTTTGGCCATCGTGACGGCGAGGCCGGCATCAATCCCTATGTATTCGATTGGGTGAATGGACGCCCCCAGCGCAAGCCCATCGCCGCGGCGCGGGCGCTGATGGCTAGGGCCGGGTATCGCGATGGTCGCGATCCCAGGACCGGCCGTCCGCTGGGCATCTACTTCGAGGCCATGGACGCGGGGCCGGACGGCAAGGCGCGGCTCAACTGGATGCGCAAGCAGTTTGCCAAGCTCGGCATCGAGCTCATCGTCCGCGCCACCGACTACAACCGCTTCCAAGAGAAGATCCGCGAGGGCACCGCCCAGGTATTCATGTGGGGCTGGCACGCCGACTACCCGGACCCGGAGAACTTCTTCTTCCTGCTCTACGGACCCAACCGCAAGATGGACGGCGGCGCGAATGCCGCCAATTACAGCAATCCGGAGCTGGACCGGCTGTTCGAGGCGATGAAGAACATGCCGGACGGCACCGAGCGCCAGAGGATCATCGACCGAATGACCGAGATCGTGCGCCATGATGCCCCCTGGTCATTCGGCTTCTACCCGGAGTCTTACAGCCTGAGCCACCAGTGGGTCGGCAACGTCAAGCCGAACCTGATGGCCAACAACACGTTGAAGTACATCAGCCTCGAGCCCGGCATCCGGGAGGAGTTGCGCGCCCTCTGGAACCCACCCATCCTGTGGCCCATTGGTGCGGTGGTCTTGGCGCTAGCAGTGGGCCTGGTCCCGGCCGTCGTCGTCGCGCGGCGGCGGGAGCGGAGTGCCGCGCTGTGAGTGCCTATATCGTCCGCCGGTTCTTGTACGCGATCCCCATCCTGATCGGCGTCAACCTGATTACCTTCGTCCTCTTCTTCGTCGTCAACTCGCCGGACGACATGGCGCGCATGCAGCTCGGCGACAAGCGCATCACCGCGCAGGCCGTTACGGCCTGGAAGGCCGAGCACGGCTATGACCACCCGTTGCTCTATAACGCCGACGCCGAGGGCCCGGCCAGGCTCACGCACACGATCTTCTTTCAGAAGTCCGCCAAGCTGTTCGCCTTCGACTTCGGCACCTCGGACAGCGGGCGCGACATCGGCTACGACATCCGCCAGCGCATGTGGCCGAGCCTCGCCATTGCGCTGCCGGTGCTCTTGGTAGGGCTCACCATCAACATCAGCTATGCGATGATGATCGTCTTCTTCCGCGCCACCTACATCGATGTGGGCAGCGTCGTGCTATTGGTGGCGATGATGTCCATCTCGGGGCTCTTCTACATCATCGGCGGGCAATTCCTGATCGGCAAGCTCTTTCACCTGGTGCCCATCTCCGGCTACGACACCGGCTTGGAAGCCGCCAAGTTCCTGATCCTGCCGGTGGTCGTCGGCGTCATCGGTGGCATCGGCACGGGCACACGGCTGTACCGCACCTTCTTCCTAGAGGAAATCAACCGCGATTATGTGCGCACCGCCCGCGCCAAGGGCCTGCGCGAGCGCGTCGTGCTATTCCGCCACCTGCTGAAGAATACCCTCATCCCGATCCTGACCGGGGTCGTCGCGGTGCTACCGCTGTTGTTCATGGGAGCCCTCATCACCGAGTCCTTTTTCGGCGTTCCAGGGCTCGGCAGCTACACCATCGACGCCATCAACCGGCAGGACTTCGCCATCGTTCGCGCCATGGTGTTCCTGGGGTCCGTGCTGTACATCCTTGGCCTGATCCTGACGGATCTATCCTACACGATCGTAGACCC
>JANQFI010000058.1 GCA_028277905.1 Chromatiaceae bacterium
AGCCTGTGGGCATCGAGACCTGGGTCGTCAACGCCCATCACAGCAAGAACGGACCGGGACGCAAGACCGAGATGGGTGATGCGCATGGGCTGGCGGAGCTCGGCCGCTTCGGGCTGGTGCGGCCCAGCTTGGTTGCGGTGCAGGATCGGCGCGAGCTGCGCCTGATCTCGCGCTACCGCAGGAAGCTCGGCGGCACCTTGGCCGGGGAGAACAATCGCCTGCACAAGCTGCGCGATGATGCGGGGATCAAGCGCGGTGCTGTGGTCAGCGACAGCAACGGCGTCTCGGCGCCGGCGATGCTTGACGGGCTGCTCGCTGGCGAGGAGCCAAGTGCTCTGATCGACTTGGCCAAAGGCCGGCTCCAAGCACAGCACAAGGCGCTGCGGCTGGCGCTCGATGGCGAGCTTTCGGCGCGCCATCTGCTGGTGTTGCAGGAGAGCCAAGGACATATCCGTCAGCTCGAGACGCAAATCGCCGAGCTCGACGACTACCTGATCGCCGCCATGGCGCCCTACCGCTGGGCCTGGGAGCTGCTCCAGAGCATTCCCGGCATCGACGCCATCGCCGCCGCCATGATCCTGATCGAGATCGGCGATGACATGACTCGCTGCGGCTCCGCCGACCGCCTGGCCTCGTGGGCGGGCCTGTGCCCGGGCAATCACCAGAGCGCGGGCACGCGCAAGCGCGGAACAACGCGACAGGGCAATCACATCGTGCGGTACCTCTTGGGCGCATCGGCCAACGCAGCGCGGTGCACCAAGCGCGTATTCGGCGCGCAGTCCACGAGAGATGGGGTCATGCGAGAGATGGCGAGAGATGGGGTCATGGCGAGAGATGGGGTCACATGCGAGAGACGGCAGAGAGATGGGGTCAGGTCTAGCCTTGCGGGGTCCAGGTCCGGAGACGGGGTCAGGTCCCGTCTTGTAGCCTCCGCGCCTCTCGACTACAGATAGACACATGTCCAGGCCGCTGCGCATCGAGTTCCCGGGAGCCTTCTACCACGTCACGTCGCGGGGTGATCGACGTGAGCCGATC
>JANQFI010000063.1 GCA_028277905.1 Chromatiaceae bacterium
AAGCCCGGTGTGATGGGCCATCCCACGTACTCGCGCGCGCTCGAGTACAGCCCCATGCGGACGATGCAGTCGGCGTAGTTCACGCCGGCCGCGTGCACCCGGACCACGACCTCGTTCGGCGCGGGGCGCGGCGGCGGGTGACGCTCGAGCTCGAGGCGCTCGTAGCCGCCCGCGCGATGGATGACGATGCGCCGTGCCCCGGTCTCTCCCATGGCTCAGGGGACCATGAGGACAGACGGGGGACCAGGTTGTTGTACAGCGTGCGCACGGCGATCTCGTCCCTGCCGATGCCGTGACGCCAGGGCGTTTCCAAGTCGCTGAACGGCGGCGCTTCGGCCAACTTCCAGATGCGCTGGCGCGAGTAGATGCTGAAACCGGCGTTGCGCATGGCTTCGAAGGTCTGCGTGCGTTCGTCGACCTCGGCGATCAGGCTTTGGGCGCCACGCTCGCCGACGCGCTCGATGAGGCTTTCCACCAAGGCGGGCAGGGCCGGCGACTCGACCGCTGCATCCGGCGCCAGGAAGGTGAAGCGCGCCAGAGGCGCCTCCCGGTTATGTACGACCTGCCCAACGAGAGGCTCCTGATCCTCTTCGTCCCGGAAATACAGCGAAGTAAACACTCCTGTGGTGGAGGACACCGGCGACAACATCGCACCGGCGGGCACCAGCGCGTGTCCCCAGGTCAGCGTGGGGATGCTGTCCAGGAACAGGCCCTGCTCGCGATAACGATTCAGGGTGCCGATGTCGCGTAATTCAAACGGCCGGATGCTCACAGGTGTGTCTTCTCTGCAGCCAGCTTAGCTGTCCACGAGGTACAAGAAATAACGATGGAAGCGGTCGTCGTCGGTGAGTTCGGGATGGAAGGAGGTCGCCAGCAATCGTCCCTGCTGGGCGGCGACAATGCGCCCATCCTCTAATTGGGCCAAAGCTTGCGCCTCACCGGAGACGGATTCGATCAGTGGGGCGCGGATGAAAACCGCATGATAGGGTCCGCTGCTGTGGTTAACGCGAGCGAGGACAGGGACGTCCAGGTCGACCTCAAAGCTGTCCACCTGGCGGCCGAAGGCGTTGCGCTCGACCGTGATATCCATCAAACCCAGCAGGGGCTGCTCTCGGCGTGCATCTTTGGAGAGGAATATGGCCCCGGCGCAGGTCCCCCAGATCGGGTTTTGCTGCCCAAAGCGGCGCAGCGGCGCCATCAGCGCATAGGCCTCCGCCAGCTTGCCGATGGTGGTGGACTCGCC
>JANQFI010000162.1 GCA_028277905.1 Chromatiaceae bacterium
CAGGTGCAGCGCAACCCCGCGTTGCTGTTCCCGAATCGCCACGGTGGCCTGAAGGGAGCCGCGACCGCCACCACGCCGCTGGATCGCGGCGGGGTGCAACCAACGTGGCACCAGGTGGTTCCGCCTGTGGGACAAAAAAAGACTGGGCTCTCCACGTAACCGGACTAGCCGCTGCGCGGTGGGGCAGCAAGTGGCCAGAAGCGCTATCTGAAGCATCCGAGTGGGAACCAATATCTAGCTCGAGGCCGTCAGATGGCTTCTGGAGCAGATCGTGGCCGGCAGCTCCGTTTAAGTGGAGAGCCCAAAAAAAAGATTACACCCCACGGCCTGCGGCATTATGCCGAATCCCGGATTATGCCGAATCACTGTGCGAGCGTCGGCGGCGCTCTGGCTCGGCAGTGGAGACCGTTCGGCATAATCACAGGCTCTTCAGAAACGCGAGCAGCTCGTCGTCCGGGTGGTAGCGTCCCGGTGCGACTTCGACATTGGCGGTCTTGGCGAGCGCCTGCGCCTTCCTCCGCATGTCGGCGTGCAGGTAGATCTGCGTGGTCTCCACGGATTCGTGTCCCAGCCACAAGGCGATGACGGTACGGTCGACGCCGCTCTGGAGTAGTGCCATGGCCGCGGTGTGGCGTAGGGCGTAGGGAGTGAAGTGATGTGCTTGTGCGCCAAGGAGGATCAGTGTCGCCGCGCGATGGCAACGTATTTGCAGACCAGATGCTCGAGGCTGTCGCGGCTGAGCGGTCGATCGAGCCGGTTGGGGAGCAGCGGGTCCTCGGGTTGGCCGCCGCGCTCGTCCATCCAGGCACGCAGTGCCGTGATCGCATCGTCCCGCAAGGGTGTACAGCGCGCCTTGCGCCCGTTGCCGAGGCAGCGGACATGAGCGCCCCGCCCAAGCACCACATCGCGGGGGCGCAGCGCGCTCAGCTCGAAGACCCGCAGCCCGGTTTGCACCGCCACGAGCAACAGCGTGCGATCACGGTGCCCGATCCGGGTCGCGGTGTCCGGGGCGGCCACCAGCGCCTCGATCTCCGCATGGCTCAGAAAGGCGATGGCGTGCCGCTCGAAACGCTTGCTCGGCATCGCCAGCACGCGCTGGATCAGGGCGCTTGAGCGCGGCTGGTGGAGCGCAGCCTAGCCGAAGAAGGCGTGTATCGCCGCCAGCCGAACGTTGCGTGTCCGGGCGCAATTGCCGCGTCGCTGTTCGAGGTCGTCCAAGACGGCGCCCAGCACGGGCGCATCCAGATCGCGCAGCGACAAGCTGGAGGGGGCCTTGTTGGTGCGCTCCTGGACGAAGCGCAGCATCAGCGAGCAGGTATCCCGATAGCTGGCGACGGTATTTGCACTGGCTTGGCGCTGCTGCATCAGCCGCTCGGTGAAGGACCGCTCCAGCAACCGCGGCAGGCTCGCCTCGGCGCGCATGGCCGCACCTCCCCACTGCGCTCGGGCTCGAGCCGCCGCGCAGCCAGGGCCAGCAGCTCGGGCGTCGCGGAGAGATACCAATAGGTGTCCGCGACATGCGCATGTCCCAGATAGGCGGCGAACTGCGGCAGGCGTTGCTCGACATCGACGCCGCTGCGATACCAATCGAGCAGGGTGCGGATGGCGAAGCGGTGGCCCAGATCATGCCGCCGCGGGCCTTGATGATCCTGGGGCGCGCGCAGGTCGATCTGATGCGACAGCTCGACGACGGTCGCACGCACGCTCCACGTCGTGAGCCGGGTGCCCTGCTCGGAGCGGAAAGAACTCGGTGTCGACGGTGTGGGATACAGACCATCGCATTGCTCGGCATAGCGCCGCAGCTTGGCGGTCGTGCTTGCATGCCGCGGCAGCCAGCGCGACTTGCTGAACTTGGCGCCGCGGATGCTCAGGCTGCCGTGCTCCAGCTCCAGGTCGGCGCGCTTGAGCCCGACCGGCTCGCTGACACACATGCCGGTGACGGCCAACGGGCCGAACAGGGTTGCAGAGGTCGCTGCGCGCAGGCCGCTCGGCGATGGCAGCCGTGCCGCCGCTGCGATCCTGAACGGTCCAGGGCGCGTAACCCTGTTCGCCGAGGCGCTGCGCGCAGCGAGCCGCGTCGGGGGCCAACGGCCCTGCAACCCCAGATGAAAGCGCTCTCATGGTGTGTCTCCTCGCGATACCGGCCGGATGGCCAGTGCCAGGAGACACCCGGATTATGCCGAATGCAAAGCGCTCGGCGCCGTGCGGTCGCTACGCCTAGCGGCAATTTCCGACCGCAGCGAATCGGCCATTCGGCATAATCGGGGATTCGGCATAATGCCTAGAGAACTTGCAGCCGCGGGCCATGCCCGCTGTGTTCCTGTTGGTGAGGCCGCAAACCGACGTGCTGGCACAGCCGCGCGAAGGTCCGGCGCGCACGCGCGAACCGCTGGAGGCCACCAGAAATGCCGGCGTGCTGCGATGCGGCAGGACGTGATCGCGCCGCTCGGCATACTGTGCCAACGCCGCGCGGGTGGACGGCGTGAAGGGGACCAGGCGCGATTTGCCGAACTTCGATCCTTGGACCGTCAGCCCATGAGCCCGCAGGTCAACGTCGTCCAAGTCGGGCTGTAGCGCCTCGCCGGGATGCAGTCCAGTGGCGGCCAGTGGTCCGATCAGGGTTTCGACGGTGGCGCCCTGCAAGCCGCCGCGCTTGAGTTGGCTGGCTGCGGCCATCAACGCCAAGATCTCTTCGTGGCTGTCTCGGTCAACGAGGCACCGTGGCGCAGCATCCGTGTCGCGAGACTCTAGGCGATTGCCGGAAACAAACAGACCGAATGGCGCAGGATTTTCGCTCGCCTTCAAGGAGCGGCAGCGGGCGCATAGTCGAGCTCTGTGCTCGCTGCCGCGACGCAGAAGGCGGGCGAAAAGACAAGCCAGGCGGTATGTTTGTTGACAGAAATCGCCCTAGCCTAGAGGCCGGATCGGATCGGATCGGATCGGCTTGGCCGAGCAGAGGCTGCGCATCGGGCCGAGCCTCAGCAACCCGAACCACCGGATGCTCCATGCGCTGGCGCTCGAGTCCGGCCCCATCGGCTACCGCATCGCCGGCACCGGCACCGTCACCGGCGTCACGCCGATCGCGTATCGCCACGGCGGAGAGATCAGGGCGCAAGACCTCATGCGAGGGGCGAGTCGCGGGCCGCGTTGACCCAGACGGCTTGGGCGTCACCCATCCATTGCATCCGTATAGCCCTTGGGCGGCGGCGTCCAGCCGCGCTCGGTGCGATCGTGCAACAGGGTGCGATCACGGGCGATGAGCGTCAGCTCTTCCGCGGTGCGGGCGCGCACACGCTCCAGCAGGGCGCGGTTCTTGGAAAACTCCAGGTCGTGGTCCCAGAGCTCGCAGAGCTCTTCCAGGGTCTCGAGGTCGTGCATGTGGAAGGCGCGCCGGAGCTTCTCCACGGCGAACGGATGACGGCCCAGGGCGCGCAGGGTCGCGGCGCCCAGCTCCAGGGAGGCGTCGAAGACCTCGCGCAGGGCCAAGTCGGCGCCGGCGGTGCGGAGCAGGTAGAGATGGTCGACATCGAAGGCTCGGGCCAGGATCCGGAGCTGCGGGAACTCCCGGCGCAGGTACTCCACCAGGGCGACGGCGCGGTCGCGGTCGTCGATAGCGACAACGAAGGCGGTTGCCTGCCCGATGCCGGCGGCGTGCAGCAGATCCGGGCGCGAGGCATCGCCGAAGTAGCTCCTGATGCCGATCCGGCGCATGCGCTCGACAATGCCGGCATCGTGGTCCAGTACCACGGTGCGCACCCCGGCGGCGACCAGCAGCCGGTTGACGACCTGCCCGAAGCGCCCGGCGCCCGCGATGATGACGCTGCCTTGCTCGTCGATGGAATCCGTGGGCTGCGCGGCATCGCCGCGCAGCCGCGGCAGCACCAGGCGATCGTAGCCGATGAAGAGCACAGGTGTCAGCAGCATGGACAGCGCGATCACCAGCGACAAGAGCTTTGCCAGCTCCGGCGGGATGACGGCATTCTGGGTGGAGAAGGCCAGCAGCACGAAGCCGAACTCGCCCGCCTGCGCCAGCGACAGGGTGAACAGCCAGTGGTCGGCGGCGCGTAAATGGAATAGCCGCCCGAGGCCGAAGAGCAGTGCACCCTTGACGGCCATGACCCCAAGGGTCAGCCCCAGCACCGTGGCGAGCTCAGCGAATAGCACGCCGAAATCGATGCCCGCGCCGACTGTGATGAAGAAGAGTCCGAGCAGCAGCCCTTTGAAGGGCTCGATATCGGATTCCAGCTCATGCCGAAACTCGCTGTCCGCCAGCACCACGCCGGCGAGGAAGGTGCCGAGTGCCGGTGACAGGTCCACCAGGGTCATCAAGAGTGCAATGCCGACGACCAAGAACAGCGCCGCGGCGGTGAAGCTCTCGCGCAGGTTCGATGCGGCGATGAAACGGAACAGCGGCCGGCTCAGGAAATGCCCGCCCAAGACCACGGCCGCCACGGCGCCGAGCACCACCAGGGTGTAAGCCCAACCGGGCAGGCCGTCCACCAGGCTCCTGGCGGCGCCGTGGTCGGCCACACCCTGCCCGGCGGCCGCGCCGCCATGGGCCGCAACCTCGCCCGCACCGGCCGGGTGCTGCGCCACCTGCGCGATCTCCGGAAACGCCAGCAGCGGAATCACCGCGAGCATCGGGATGACGGCAATGTCCTGGAACAGCAGCACCGCGAAGCCCGCCCGGCCGCCATCGGTGCGCATCAGGCCTTTCTCGCTCAGGGTCTGCAGCACGATGGCGGTACTGGACAGAGCCAGCAGCAGGCCGGCCGCCAGCGCTGTCTGCCAGTGCGCCAGGAACAGCACCCCGACGGCGGCGATGGCGCCGGCGGTTGCCAGCACCTGAAGCCCTCCCAGCCCTAGCAGCCGCGCCCGCATCTGCCAGAGCAGCTGGGGCTTCAGCTCCAGTCCCACCAGAAACAGCATCATCACGACGCCGAATTCGGCGAAGTGCTGGAGCTGCTCCGTCTCGCTGCCGACGATGTGGAAGACCGGGCCGATCACGATGCCGGCAATGAGGTAACCGAGCACCGAGCCCAGCCCCAACCGCTTGGCCACGGGAACGGCAATCACCGCCGCGCCGAGGTAGACGATGACCTGGAATAGCACGGCACCCATTGTCAGCCCACCACGCCCGCATCGGCGGCGTCGAGCAGGCCGTCCAGGTCATGGTTGAGCCGCGGCTGTGATGCGGCGCGCGCGATGTCCAGCCGGCCATCGCGCAGCCCGGTCAGCACCCGCATCCAGTCCGCGACATGCGCGCCGATGCGCCCTTCCTCCACAGCGGTGCGGGCGCCGAAGAGCGCAAAGGGCGGCAGGTAGGTCATGCCGCACAGGAGCGCCGTCTGCTCCAGCGGGCGCAGCAGCTCGCGGATGGTGAAGTGGTTGTAGCCCTGGGCGCAGTAGGCCGCTGCGGCGCCGCCGGCGGTGATGGCACAGAAGAAGACCTTGCCGTGCAGGGCCGTGCCGCCGGTGCCGTACGCGAAGCCATGCTCCAGCACCAGGTCCTGCCATTCCTTCAAGATCGCCGGCGTGGAGTACCAATAGAGGGGGTGTTGGAAGCAGACCACTTGGTGCGCGAGCAGCCGCTGCTGCTCGCGGTCGACGTCGATCTCGGAGCCGGGATACTCGGCATACAGGTCCACGAAGGTGATGCCATCCAGCCGGCGCGCAGCGGCGGCCATGGGCGCATTGGCCTCGGAGCGGTCCAAGGACGGGTGTGCGAACAAGATCAGGATACGGCGGCCAAGGAAGGGCACCGAGGCTGGGGTCGGCGCCACGGCTTCGGGGTGTTCGGTCATGGGGGTTCCGGGCGAACAGGATCAGCGGACATTCTAACCGGCGTCTGCCGGCCGCCCCTGCAGCGCCCGCGCCCGACTCTGGCCTGACCGACAACGCTGCGAAACAGCAGGACCCGGCGGCTTCCAGCCCGGCGCGCAGCGCGGCCATCGCCGCGTCCGGATGGCCGCGGCTCCGGCGGCCCCGCAGCAGGAAAGGGCCCCCAGGGTCGTCCCCCTGAGACGGCGGGCTGAAGCGCTTGAGGCCGGGACAGGCGGCCGGCCAATCTGGCGTCGCGTGCGGCACGCTGCACCGGAAGGGCGCAGCCGCGCGGCCCGTCGAGGCCATTCGCACCGGACTGGTGCATGGCCAGGCGGCCCTGTATCGCCTCGGGCACGGGTCCTGTGAGCTCGCAAGACGCTGCGGTTACAGGAGGCGCACACTGCAATGATCCGGAGCATGCCCGACGACAGCCGCTCTCGGCTATCAGGTATGCTCTTTGCTTAAGATGCCTAGGGAAAACCCTAACCGGCCGGCGCCGTGCACCGACGCGAGCCAACCGCGCCGCAACCGCGAACCGCCATTAGCGCCAGCGACACCTGGAGGACACCCCCATCATGAGCGCGGTCCCGCTCGAAGTCGTCGAAGCCATCGCCAGCCAGGAGCTCGCCAGCCGACCGAGTACGCCTAACGTACACATCAGCCTCAACGTCCGCGGTCTGTCCCAGTCCTCCACCCTCGCCATCAACGAGCGCAGCGCCAGGCTTCAGCGCGAAGGTCGCAAGGTCTTTCGCATGGGGCTCGGCCAATCACCCTTTCCGGTGCCGGCGAGCCTGGTGGAGGCGCTCAGGGCCAACGCCCACCAGAAGGACTACCTGCCGGTCCGCGGGCTCAGCGAGCTGCGCGAGGCGGTCGCCGCCTACCACAACCGCGCGCAGGGCATTGCGCGCACGACCGACGACGTGCTCATCGGTCCGGGCTCCAAGGAGCTGCTGTTCATTCTGCAGCTCTGCTTCTATGGCGACCTGCTGGTACCCTCCCCGAGCTGGGTATCCTACGCGCCGCAGGCGGCCATTGCCGGGCGCCAGCACCGCTGGATCGACACCCGTCGCGAGGACGGCTGGCGCCTGACCCCGGCGGCGCTGGACGCCGCCTGTGCCGAGGATCCCGACCGTCCGCGCATCCTGATCCTGAACTACCCGTCCAATCCCCTTGGGGTCAGCTACAGCGAGATGCAGCTTCGGGCCCTGGCCCGGGTGGCGCGCCGGTACGGTCTCGTGGTGCTCTCCGACGAGATCTACGGCGAGCTGCATCACCAGGGCCGGCACGCCTCCATCGCCCGCTGGTACCCCGAGGGCACCATCATCTCGGGCGGCTTGAGCAAATGGGCGGGTGCCGGTGGCTGGCGGCTCGGCACCTTCACCTTCCCGCCTGAGCTGCGCGGCGTGCTGGACGCCATGGCCGTGGTGGCCAGCGAGAGCTACACCAGCGTCAGTGCACCCATCCAGCACGCGGCCATCACCGCCTTCAGCGGCGGGCCGGACATGGCGCTGTACCTGCAGCGCTCGCGCCGCGTCCTGCGCCAGCTGGGTCCTGCCATCGCCGCCCGGCTACGCGCTGCCGGCTGCGAGCTGGACGACCCCGAGGGTGGCTTCTACCTGTTCCCTGACCTGAGCGCGCTGCGCGGGCGCCTCGCCGCTCGCGGCATCCACGACGCGCGGCTCCTCTGCGAGCGGGTACTGGAGGACACGGGTGTCGCCGTGCTGCCGGGCAGCGCCTTCGGCCGCTCGCCGGCGGAGCTGTCGCTGCGCCTCGCCTATGTCAATTTCGACGGCGCCGCCGCGCTGGCCGGCGCCGCGGCACTGGACGACAGCGCCGTCGCGGAAGCCGATTTCATCGACGCCTACTGCGCCGACACCATGGCCGGCATCGAGCGCATGGCGCGCTGGTTCGAAGCGCTTTGAGGGGCGGGGCCTGGTAGGGCTGTGCCCTGCTGCGACCAGCGCTACCATCCGGATCGAAATCGACATCGAATCGGTGGATGTGCTCACGCCCTGCCGGCTCCTTGGACTCACACCCTGATCCCGTTACGGCCTATGCTGTCCCCTTTCACCGCCAGCGCCAGCGTCGCCAACCATGCCCGCCGCCCGCCTGGACGCCCGCTTCAAGCAGGATACGCTGTACGTCTTCGCCGCCCAGGAAACGCAGCTGATCCGCGCCTGGCCGGACCTGACCGCGGTGCGCAAGTACGACCGAGCCGCGCCTTGGCAAGGCTTTGAGCCCGACTACCCGCTGATCCGCCCCTACCGGCCCAGGCGCAAGCCCAAGCCGGGGCTCAAGGCGGGGCCGCAACAGCTGACACTGGACCTCGTGCTGCCGCCGGACGCACCGTCCCCGCCTCCCCTCAAGCCAGGGTTGACCCCGGCGCAACGCCGCAAGCGCGCCTTCGATGCATTCCGTTTCGCCTGCCCCAAGCCGGTGGCGCGGCGGGTCGAGCCCTTTCGCGGCGACCACCTTCCGCTGCTCAGGCTACTGCGGACGCTGGGCGGCCGCGGCGACCTGTTCGACACCAACCCGGCACTCGGCTATTGCGTGGCGCTGGCCTTCCGCGACTCGCTCGCCGCACGGCAGCTGGAGCGGGACCGACGCATCGACCAGCTCGCGGCGTCCAAGCAAGCGGAGATCATGGCGCGGCTTGGCCTGCCCGCCAGCAAGCGCGCCGTGAAGGCCATGGCCAAGATCCACCCGGCCTCGATGAGCAGGGAGCTGATGACGGGGCTGAAGCACCTGCTGGCCGATGAGGCCGCCTTGCAGGTGATGGCCCACCTGCCGGCGCTCAACCTGGGCGTGCTGACGCTGCTGCAGGACCCACAACTGCGGGGGCTCGCGACGCCGGTACTGTTCGAGGCCGTGCTCGCCGAGCCGCAGGAGACCTACTTTCCGTTCACGTCGCGGCGGCTCGCCGACATCCAGCAGATGGCCGATGCCCTGGGCGTAGACATCTCCCGCCGGCGTTTCCGGGAGCGCAACCGCATCGACGCCCTGTTCGAAGACCTCGCCCGCGACTACACCCGTCTCGAGGACGGGCGGCTGGCAGGCTGCCGCTTCCCGCAGCCGCCGTTGCCCGGCACTGCCACCATCGTGCCGCTGCGCGCCCCGCAGGCGCTGGTGGAGGAAGGCCGCAAGCAGCACAACTGTGTCGCCGGCTATGCGGACCGGGTCGCTGGCGGCGACACCTACATCTACCGCGTGCTAGCCCCACAGCGGGCAACGCTGTCCCTGGTCCGCTGGCCCGGCGGCGGCTGGCAGATCGGCGAGCTGCTGCGGGCGGGCAACCATCCCGTCAGCAGGGAGACGCGGCGGGCGGTCGCGGGATGGTTCGAGGCGAATCGGTTGTAGGGAGCAAAGACCATGGGCGGGCGGGTGCATACGACGCATTGATCCGGCGCGATCTCCGGGCATGAGCCTCGGGCTCGATCTGGCTTCCGGATTGAGAGGCCTGTCACCGAGCCGTTCGGCAGTTGCGCCGCCGCTTGGCGCACCGCGGGCCTAGCCAACCCCGGCGCCGAGGTCTTAGGCGATTGCCGGAAACAGACATTCCGAATGGCGCAGGATTCTCGTCCGCCTTCGCGAAGCGGCAGCGCGTGCATAGTCGTTCTATGTGCGCGTTACCGCGACAAAGCAGGTGGGGGAGAAGACAAGCCAGGCGGTCTGTTTGTTGACAGAAATCGCCTTAGCGTACATGAGCTCGGTGGGCACGCATCGCTGCTCGCGGGAGACCTATCAAGCTTGCGCCAGACTCGCGCTGCCGGCGTCTGTGGCGGCCGGGGAAGCGTCGGGATCGGGATCGGGATCGGGATCGGGCTCGACGTCGACACCCGTTTCGATGGCTCCAACCCCTGCCGCGCTCGACGATGCGCCTATTCGATGTCCAGGCTGAGCCGGTCCGCGGCAACCGGCGCTTTGGCCGGTCGCGGCGGGCGCGGCCGCCACAGCTCGGGCTCGGCGAAGCCCTGCCAGCCCCAGCGGAGCCAGCCGAGCAGGCGCCAGGCGAGCCACAGGGCCCAGGCGAGCATGAGCGCGCGATAGACCCAGATGGAGGTCGAGACGACGGTGACCGGGCTGGTCTGCGCGGGCTGCCGGTCCAGGTACCAGTTCAGGCTGGTGGCGCTGGAGCCGTTGCCGGCGACCTGCATCTCCGGGCTGCCGAGCAGGCCCTGCTGGACCGCGGTGAGCAGGGCCAGCAGCGCGGCGACGCTGAGCAGCGCCAAGCCCACCTGGGCCAGGTTGAAGCGCCAGCGCGGCGTCTCGGCGTCGAGCCGCCGGCGCAGCCCCAGGGCGAACAGCCAGAGCACCACGAGCGCGGCGAGCCAGGGCGTGACCTGACTCAGCCCGACACCGAGCAACAGCCAGTCGAGCCCGCCGAGCGGCGTGAGCCGCGAGCGCCCGAGCACGACGGCGAACAGCGCCAGTACGATCAGCAGCCCCCAGAACAGCACCGCCGGACCGACGCCCTCGCCGGATACCCATAGCAGCCAGCGGTCGGCGCCGAGGCGGACCCTGGTGTCGGCATTGACGCCGGGCGTGCCCAGATCGAGCGCTGCCGGGCGGTAGATGCCGGTTAGACCGCCCGGTGCGCGCCATTCGAGCCGGATCGCCTGGCTACCGGGCACCAACGGCAGGTCCAGCATGCGCGCTTGCAGCGACAGGGGCAGTGGACGGCCGTCGATCCTGTAGCCGGTCAGCTCGGCGCCCTCGGGCAGCAGGATGCGATGGCGCCCGCCCTGGCTGCTCCGCAGGGCCATCTCGAGCGTCGCGGCGGTGACACGCCGGCCCGGGGTCAGGGTCAGATTGCTGCGGTCCAGCGTCAGGGTCGGGCCGGGCAGACCGACCGGGCGGGTCAGCATCAGTTGCAGGCGCTCGCCGGGCCAGGGCCGCCAGGTCGGCAGCCAGCGGTCGGCGGCGCTCAGGTTCTGCACCGGTGCGATGCCGTCGGTGGCGAGGTGCCAGAGCGGGCTGACCTCGAGCCGCCAGACCTCGGTAAGCCGCGGGTCGGCGGCGGCGGCGAGGAGCAACTGGTCCACCGGGGTCAGGGTCGACGACCAGGCCACGCCCTCGCGGCCCGGCGGCAGCGAGACCAGAAGCCGCCCGTCGTCCACCTGCAGACCTGGTGTATTGACCGCCTCGCCGGGCAACAGCGGCACCCGCAGTGTCACCGGACTGTCCGGTGGCGAGAGCCGCTCGACCCGCGTCTCCGCGGTCCAGTCCAGGCCGAATCGCAGCACCCGGTCAATGCGTAGCAGCGGCGGCAGCGCGCCGGGGGAGCCATCGGCAGCGGCGGCCGACGCTTGGCCCGGGACGGTCTCGGCGCGGGACCGCAGCAGCCGCAGCTGATCGCCGGGGCGACCGTCGGCGCCGACGCCCTCGAGCTGCCAGGGCGGCTGCAAGCGGGCCTCGAGCTGGTGCGGGCGCAGCGGCAGCGGGATGTCCACCTGGCCGGCTGTCGGCATCGGCCCGGTCAGCACCAAGAGATGCCGGCCCGCAGGGACCGGCGCCAGCAGTGTGCCGGCTGCCGTCCGGCGCAGCCTGGCCAGGGGCTCGCCATCCAGCAAGAGCGTGGTCGGCGCCCAGCCCTCGGCGGTGCCCGGAATCGGCAGCGCGGCTGGCTCGACGGCGTCGACGACCAGGGCCAGCCGCAGCCTGTCGTCGCCGACCTCCACCAGGGCACGGGGGATCTCGGCGCAGTGCGGCAGACAGTCCGGCGGCTCCAGCAAGCGTTGGCGCAGGTCGTCCAGCAGCGCCTGGGGCGGGAATGCCGCCGGCGGCTGCGCGTCCGGCGGCGATGCTGGGGCCCCTTGAGGGGACTGCCGGTGGGACTGCCCCCGGGTCTGCGCTGGTCGCGGCGCCTCGGCTATCTGATCATCGCTGCGGTCGGCGCTCTGGTTGGCGCTTTGGGCCATGCCGTCGCCCATGGGTGCCAGCAACAGCACGGCCCCGAACAGCATGGACGTCGCGGCGGTCGGCGGGAGCTTGGCCGGACCCAGCCAATCCGCCAGCCGCAGCCCGAGCAGGACCACCAGCACCAAGCGCACCAGGGCGAGGCCGAGTGCCAGCGCCGGCGTTATCAGCCAGAGCCGAACCTGGTGGTCCGCCGCCACCGGCCCGCTCCAGGCGAGGGTGAAGCTGCGCCCGGTCCAGGTGGGTACGCCGGCGCCGGTCTGCACCCGCGCGCTCGGGTCCAGGGTCGGCAGTGGCTGCCCGGCCGAGGTGGCACGCGGCAGTGCCGGGGCCACAGGCTTGGCCCGCGCCGGCGAGCCCTGCGCTTGGCCAGGCACGATGCCCTCGGCCGGCGACAAGGCCTCCGCGGCGTCGGAGGCCAGCCTTGGCGCGGTTGGGGTCTCTCCGGCGGAGATCCAGGGCTGGCTACCGCTACCACGCTGGTCCAGCTGCGGGAACAGCCCGTCGCGGACCTCGGTGACCAGGAACGGCAGCGCGATCACGGCCAGCACGATGAGCGCGGCGCCATAGTAGAGGCTTAGCAGCACACGCAGCCGGTGAAAGACGGATCGGGGGCTGTCCCTCGGCAGCGCCCGTAGCAGCGCCGCCGCGGCCAGGATGTGCAGCCAGACCCAGCGTGGCGCGCCGGGCTCGGGCCAGACCAGGGCCAGTGTCGCCAGCCCCAGCAGCCCCCAGGGCCAGCCCCAGAGCCGGCCGATGGCCAGCGCCGCGACCAGCACGAGGAAGATATCCAGCAGCGTCCAGCGCGCGAGCCAGCTGTCGGGGAGGTTGTCGACGCCCCGCACTGCGAACAGGTCCCAACCGGGCGGCAGGTGCAGCCGGGTGCTGATTTGGTCGAACGGCAGGGCCCAGCCCGAGGCCGGCAGGTCCACGGCCATGCCCACCGGGCCGCTGTCGATGCGGGCGTCGGCGGCCAGTTCGAGCCGACCCTGTCGCACCTCGACGCCGGCCAGGACCCTGCCATCGCCGCTGTCCCCTTCGACGCTGGTCCCATCGGTGCTGGTCCCATCGGTGCTGGCCAGGGTCGTGATGAAGCGCGGCTCGCCATTGACCCGCACCTGGCCGAGCGCCAGCACCGGCTCCGCGTCGAGCCGCCAGCGCTGCTCGAGCTGGCCCTTGAGGCGATCGCGCAGACTGAAGGCATCGGCGCTGTAGTCGAGCCAGAGGTCGCGCTGCAGCCGCAGGCGGTCGACGCCTAGGGCGCCGCGGCGCAGCTGTGTGAGCCTCAGCGTGTCGCCGGGGCGTAGCAGGTAAGCCGGCAGCCGCTGCCAGGGCGTGGGTAGCCGGGTCTGGCGCGGGTCCACCGGGTCGACGCCGCTGATCTCGACCTGGCGCAGGTCCGGGTGGGCGGCGAAGACCCAAACCTCGCGGTCCGGCCAGGGCGGATCCTGTGTGACGAGGGTCAAGGCGGTGACCGGACCCGGGTGGTGGCTGTCGATGGTCAGCTCCCAGCGCCCGGGGCGGACCTGGACCTGGAGGCTGCCGGCGTCCTCGCCGTCGAGCAACCGCGCCGGGAGCGGGCTGTCGATGGCGAGGGGGATGCCACCGGGCAGCAGCACAGGCCTGAGCCGCAGCTCCCGCGCTTGGCCGGCCACGTCGAGGGCCAGCCGGGTCTGCACGCGCAGGGGGATGTCGTCGTCGATCCGGCGCATCACCTCCAGCGTCAGCGCATTGGGGTCAGCGGGGGGCTCGGCAGTGCCCGCGCCGCGCGCCGCCTCGCCGAGCCAGAGGCCCCGGGCGTCGCGGCGGGGGCTGGCCACCGGCCGGCCGTCGATCCGGAGCGTCAACAGGCCCGTCTGTGCCGGTACGGGTAGCACGCGCGGGCGCCGCGGCCATCTGAACTGGCCGCTGAGCCGGTGGCTGCCGGGAGCGAGCTTGACGGCCGGGCTGCCATCGCGCTCCACGACCGGGATGGGCTCCCCGTCACTGACCACCTGCTCCGGCCAGTCTGTACCACTACCCGGCAGCGCCACCCAGTCCTCGGCGGCCAGCTCCCAGGTCTGCTCGAAGCGCCCGCCGGTCGCGTCCAGCGTCAGCGACAGCGGACCCGGCCAGGCGCAGACTCGCTCCCCTTGGCTGCCGAGCGAACAGCCGCGCCGATCCGCATCCCCGAGCACCCAGTCCACCCAAGGCGCAAGGACATCGGGCACATAGGGCTGCTCGGCGCCGACGGCGACCTGACCGGGAAGGCCCGGGAGCAGCGCCGGCGTCAGCAGCAGCGCCAGAATCAACCCCGAGGGGCGGATCAACCGCAATAGGGCCTTGCGCATGGTCGGTCTCCGCGGGGCCAGGTGCGAGGGGTCCTGCTCGATGCGACGACGGCGGCGACCTCGTGCAGCAGGACAGAGACTCCGAAACCCGTTCCGGTCCTTGTCGTCGTCGTAATCCTAATCGACCTGAGCGAGACATGGTGAGGGGCCACAGCGCCACGAAGATGGGTCGATCACCTCTGCTGGCATGCACGCGTCCGCGGACGACCCGCTGCCCGCGCCGGCATCCTAACCGCACTGATCGAGTGTGAAAGCCGTGCCGATCGATGACCCAAGGCATACCTCGGCGCCGCCGCCACGACAATATCGATGGATACCGATATTCCAGAGACGTCGTCAATGAGGTGCGAGACATGGCCGTACGAGGCGTTCGAGAGTCCAGCCAGGGGCAACCGTTCAACGATGTGCTGAACGAGTTGCATGCGCACACATTTACGGGATTTCCCGGGGAGCTGACCGCCTTAGGTCGAGACGCGGTCGGCAGCCGGTCGGCCCGACGCGTCCTTGGATGGGCTCAATAACTGCACCCGCGTCTGGACCAAGTCCGGCCGTGCCACAGGGTCCCTGCGATTGCTCTGCGTCTGCCGGCGTGGCCCGCCACCGCTCGAGCGCATATCCTTATACCACCCTGCAACCGTGCTACACGCGATCCGGACCAGACGACCCCGGGACAGACAGTCAGGAGCCCCCATGACCGACTCTCCACCTGTCAAAGAACTGAGCGCTCAGGTCGCCGTGCTCGGCGGCGGCCCCGGTGGCTACACGGCGGGCTTCCGCGCCGCGGACCTAGGGCTGCGGGTGGTGCTCATCGAGCGCTATCCAACCCTCGGCGGCGTCTGCCTCAACGTCGGCTGCATCCCGTCCAAGGCGCTGCTGCACGCGGCTGCCATCATCGAAGAGGCGAAGACCATGGACGCCATGGGCGTGATCTTTGCGCCGCCCACCATCGACCTCGACAAGATGCGGGCCGGCAAGGACAAGGTGGTGAGCAAGCTCACGACCGGACTCGCCGGCATGGCCAAGCAGCGCGGCCTGGAGGTGGTCCAGGGCACCGGGCGCTTCGAGGCGCCGAACCGCATCGGCGTCGATGGCCGCGAGGGTAAGGTGTCCGTCACCTTCGACAACTGCATCATCGCCGTTGGCTCGAGCCCGATCCGCGTCCCGGGCTTCCCGCACGATGACCCGAGGGTCATGAGCTCGACCGATGCGCTCGAGATCGACGGCATCCCGGAGCGCATGTTGGTGGTCGGCGGCGGCATCATCGGGCTCGAGATGGCATGCGTGTACGCCGCACTGGGCAGCCGTATCGACGTGGTGGAGCTCAAGGACCAGCTGATGCCGGGCGCGGACCTGGACCTGGTGCGCGCGCTGCAGAAGGTCGTCAAGAAGCGCTACAACAAGATCATGCTAGAGACCAAGGTCTCGCGCATGGAGGCCAGCTCGGACGCGATCAAGGTGGAATTCGAGGGCAAGTACCCGGGCGAGGACACCTATGACAAGGTCCTGGTCGCCGTGGGCCGGCGCCCCAACGGCAAGCTCCTCAACGCCGAAGCCGCCGGTGTGAAGGTGAACGAGCAGGGCTTCATCAAGACCGACCAGCATCTGCGCACCAATCTGCCCAACATCTTCGCCATTGGCGACGTCGTCGGCGGCCCCATGCTGGCACATAAGGCGGTCCACGAAGGGAAGGTGGCGGCGGAGGTCATCGCCGGCGAGCCTGCGCTGTTCGACCCGCTGGCCATCCCGTCGGTGGCCTACACCGACCCTGAGGTGGCCTGGATGGGCCTCACCGAGCACGAGGCCAAGGCACGGGGCATCCAGGTCGAGAAGGGCGTCTTTCCCTGGGGTGCCAGCGGCCGGGCGCTCGGTATCCACCGCGACGAGGGGCTCACCAAGCTTCTGTTCGACGCGGGGACCAAGCGCATCCTCGGCGCCGGCATCGTCGGCCCCAACGCCGGCGAGCTCATCGGCGAGACCGTGCTCGCGCTGGAGATGGGTGCGGACATGGAGGATATCGGCATGACCATTCACCCGCATCCCACCCTGAACGAGACCATCGGTCTCGCGGCGGAGATGGCGCAGGGGTCCATCACGGATTTATTGCCGCCAAGAAGAAGGGCCTAGCGCTTTGCTGCGGAAGCTCCGAGACCGGTATCCCCTCGTTGTCGTAATCGCAATCGTAATCGAATATCCGCAGGGTCGAGACCGCGATCACGACAACGACAACGACAACGACAACGACAACGACCTGAGACGGTATAGGGACATTCGCACTGCTGCACTAGTACACTTGCGCCAGATTCCTGCTCCCGGCTAGGACCCCTGCCGATACCATGGTTACCGCTCAAGGGGTTACCGCTAAAGCGCGGCCGGCCTAGCCGACAGGAGGTCGGCGCTCCCGGCTCAACCCGCCGCGCCCTGCTGCCCCAAGGTCGCAGCGCCTGTCGCCGCGCTGGCAGCCGCCAACGTCTTGCGCAGGTCCGCCTCCATCTGGGCCAGCTCCGCCGTGGCCGCGGCGCGGGCGCGCTTGCCCTCGTCGGCAATGCGGAGGCTTTCCTCGATGGTTTCGATGAGCGCCTGGTTGGCCTGCTTGACCGTCTCGATATCGAAGACGCCGCGCTCGATCTGCCGGCGCGCCTCGACATTGGCGGTCTTCAGGTTCTCGGCGTTGGCGCGCAGCAGCTCGTTGGTGAGGTCCGTCGCGGCCCTGACGGTCTCGGCAGCACGGCCGGAGCGGTAAATGGTGATGGCCTGCGCCAGCTGCTGGCGCCACAGCGGCACGGTATTCACCAGCGTCGAGTTGATCTTGTTGATGAGTCCCTTGTCGTTCTCCTGCACCAGCCGGATGCTGGGCAGCGCCTGCATGGCCACCTGCCGAGTCAGCCTGAGATCGTGCACACGCCGCTCCAGGTCATCGCGGGCGCCGCGCAGGTCCCGAAGGTTCTGCGCCTGCACCATGTCGGTGGCCTGGTCGACCTCGGCGGCGAGCCTGGGGACGGTCTCCTGGTCCAGCTCCGCGAGCTTGGCCTCGCCTGCGGCGATGTAGTGCTCCAGCGCGCGGAAATAGGCGAGATTGGCATCGTAGAGGCGATCCAGGCTGGTGACGTCCGTCAACAGCCGGGTCTTGTGCCGCTCCAGGTCGATGCTGATGCGCTCGATGTGGTCGCGCACGCCCTCATACTCCTGCAGGAACTTGACGATGGGCTTGCCGGCCCCGCCGAACAGTCGCGCCAGCAAGCCCGGTTGCGCGTTCGGGTCCAGCCCCTCCACGTCGAAGCCCCGCAATGTGCCCACCATCTCGCTGAGGGTCGCGCCGGCGGCGCCCGTGTCCTTACTGCGCACGCCCTCGAGCATCTGGTCCGACACCGCGGTGAGCTGCTGCTGCGCGCTGGCCCCGAAGTGCATGATGGAGCTGGAATCGGTCAGGTCCAGCTCTGCCAACAGCGCCTTGATCTCCTGCTGCTCCGCCGGCGGTGCATCCGCCAGCGCAACGATGTCGGTACCCCGCAGCCCGGTGGTCCCCGCCGCCATCAGCGCGGCTTCCGCCGGCGCAGGGTTGCCCGAAGACGGCTCGCTCATACTCGACTCCCAACAGGTCGCGGAACACCCGCCGATTGTCCCACAACCGCAGCGGCGCACGTTGAGCACCTTCGCGGTCTCCCGCCTGCCGCCGGCGTGTCGGTCGTGTCCGTCCCCCAGTGAGTCGGGCGAACGGCACCCTTTTTTCCGATCTGCCGGACGGTTCGTTGTCGAACAACCGCGTTGCCGACATCCTCGGCAACTTTCAGGTTTTCGATGCCGTCGGCTCAGCTGCATCCTTCACCGACATCTTGGGCGTCGAGGTTACCGACGAGGGCTCCACTGAGGGATCCTCTGTTGCCCCGGCCTCCGGGGCGCTGGATTTCGCAGGCTACCCAGCTCTCAGCCTTTTCCGACTCGCTCGATTCCGACACGGCAACCTTCCTGCCCGCGGACCCCAGCCTCCTGGCCAGGGACCCTAGCCTTGCCTTTTGGTTCGCGAGCGATCCGGCGTTGGACTAGACTTTTGAACTGCAGCTCATGGGTGTGGACGTCAGCTGGCTCATCGTCTTCGACCTGGTCAACACCGGCGTCCCGGAGCCGGCGGGGCTCGTTCGGCTTGGCAGCGGCTTGGCGGCGCTGGTCGGCGTGCGCGTGTACTGGCGACGGCGAAGCCCGCCAGGGTGCGCCGCCAACGGCTGAGCGGTGCGTTGAAGCCACGGCATCGGCGACGGCGCAAGAGGAAGAGCGCGGGCCTCCGAAGAATTGTCAGTGAAGCACCGCCCGGAGAACATCACTGCCCGGAGAACATCATGGTACCCAAGATCGGCCAGTTGTTCTTGACCGGCGCCACCCAATCCGCCATGCAGAGCCAGAGGCGCGAGTCATGGTTACGCCGGCATATCGCGATGGCCGCGCTTGTGCTGCTTCTGAGCCTATCGTCGCTGGCACCGGCGGCGCCGACGATCAGCCAGATTATCCCGTTTCGCGGGCAACCCGGTGATGTCGTCACCATACGCGGTAGCGGATTCGACACCGATCCGGCGAGTAACGACGTGCGCTTCGGCCCGAATCGTGCGGCGGTACGCTCGGCCAGCCCTACCGAGCTCAGCGTTCAGATTCCGCCCGGGCAACCGGTCAGCTTTACCAATGTCACCGTCAGCGATCCAACGGGTGCAACCAGCAATTCCTGGTCCTTCCTCCTCTACTCAGGCAGCAAGATCGTACTCTGGGGGCATTTCCATGTGCCTTGTGACGAGTGCGGATGCGATGAGAAGGCATCGTCGTGGGAGGCATCGTCGTGCGAAAGCGGCTGGCTCGGTGCCACCCTTGGTGCTATGAGCGGTAGCGTCTATGCGGATCGAGGCGAGCTCTATCAGCGCATCACCGATTACAGTCTACTGGGCCGTCCGGAAGCCCATGCCGAGCTGCACTACGCGTTCCGGCGCCATTACCGCTCCCGGATCGAGCTCGACGGACCGCTCGGCCACAACTGGGACCACCAGTACTTCGAGCGTCTCGAGACACAGATAGACGGCAGCGTCGTCCACTACGACGGCCTGGGCCGTTCCGACAGGTACCGCAAGAACAACCTCGGGGAGCTCGTGGCTCCCCCCGAACTCTTCACCAGGTTGACCGAAGCGAGCGATGGCAGCTTCACCCTCCGCTACGCCGACGGGCTGGTCAAGCGCTTTGATGCGACCGGCAGACTGCTGGACTACCGCGACCGCAACGACAACCTGATGACCTTCCACTACGATGCCCTGGGGCGTCTGGAGCGGGTGAATGATAGCCTGGGCCGCGACATCGACTATGCCTACGACGCAGCCGGTCGCCTTGCCCAGATTCGCGACTATGTCGGGCGCACGGTCGAGCTCGGCTACGACGCTAATGGGGATCTGACGAGCGTCACCTCGCCGGCAGTCACGGGCACGCCGAACGGGAATGACTTCCCCGCCGGCAAGACCACCAGATACAGCTATAGCTCGGGCTTCTCCGACAACCGCCTGAATCACAACCTGCTGAGCATCACCCGGCCGAACGAGGTCGCGGCGGCGGGTCCGCCGGCGTTGATCAATGTCTACGGAACCAACCAGGGCTCGATCGATTTCGATCGCATCACCAGCCAGACCTTTGGTGGCACCAACGCATCCGGCGTGGCTGCCGGTGGCACCTACAGCTTCACCTACGAGGCCCTGAATCCCGGGGTCCGCTCCGCGGATCCCAACCTCCCGGTGAGCCGCGTCACCGTCGTGGACCGCAATGGCAACACCGAGGTGTGGGAGTACAACCGGCTTGCCTATCCGGTGCTCCTGCGGGAATTCACCAAGGGTCTGCGCCCAGGCGAGCCCAGGTCCTACGACACCTCCTGGTCCTACAACGCCGATGGTCTGCTGCTGGAGATCACCTATCCGGAGTCCAATCGTGTCATTCATAGCTACGACACCGGCAATGCCGAGCGCTTTGCCCAAGGCAATCGCTTGAGCACGCTGCGGCTGCCGGACGCCGCAAGGGGCGGCGACCAGACCCGGATCCTCTCGCTCATGACCTACGAGCCCATCTACCAGCGCTTGGCCACCTGGACCGATCCGCGGGGCACGGATACCGACTTCACACCCCCGGTCCCAGAGCCCTTGGGGCGCCTCCCGGCGGAGCGCTACAGCGGCCGCAACTTCTTCGACTATCAGGAGGCCCCGCCCGGGCCCATCCTGCCTCTGCTGGCCGCCGAGCTGGATGTCACCGAGGCAGAGGTCCAGTCCCGCCTTGCCGCCGCCGGGATCGCCCTGGGGCAGGGCGATCTCAACGACGACGGCCTCACCCCGGTGCGCATCGCCGGCAATGTGGTGCGTGCCGCGCAGCCCCCGGCGGTGTTGCTGCCCGGTTCCAATCAGGCCAGCATCGAAGGCGATGAGCTGCAGGACATCGTAACCTTGAGCCGTTTCAACGACTTCGGACAGAGCATCTCCCGGGTGGATCCGGAGGGTAACGTCGACACCTACGCATACTTCCCCGAGAACGATCCCGATGGCGACGGTGACAGCTCTCCTGGAACCCGCCCGGGCTTGAGCACCACCGATGGCGGCTACCTTGCCGAGACCCTTCGCGATACCGAGAGCGACCCGAGCCGCAACAATGGCACGGATCCGGAGCCGGTGCGGATTGGGGATGCCTATGCATACGATCCAGTCGGCAACAAGACCCGAGCAACCGATGGCAGGGGCATTGAGACCACCTATTTCGTCAATCAGCTCGACCAGGTCGTGCGCACCACCCGTGCCGCCGCCGTGCCCGCCCAAGGCAGTGGCAATCCACCCGAGCCCCTGGCGCTCACGGCCTTCGCCTACATCGAAGACAGCCGCTACGACTTCAACGACAACCTGACTCAGACATCCATCGAGGACCGGGGTGACACCTCCAACACCAGCGGCTTCGTAGACATCGACCACGTCTACGACATCCTCGACAACCGCGTGGAGATGCATGAGGAGGTCGATGTCACGGAGACCCTCAGGACGCTCTATCGCTACGACGCCAACGAGAATCCGGCGCTCACCCTCCAACCCCTGGGCAACGCCTTCACCACCAGCTACGACGAGCGCGACCTGCACTTCGAGCACACCCGCGGCGCACTCAACCCTACCGCCCAGACGCTGAGTCCTCCGACGCCACCCTATGACCCAAGGGGCGGCGAGCCCTCCACCACGACCTATCACTACGATGCGAACCGCAACCTGGTCGAGCTGGTCGATGCCGAAGACACCGATGGCTCAGCCGGCAACGGCAGTGCCATCGGCGGCGCTGGCGATGTCACCCGCTACACCTACGACGGCTTCGACCGCCAGATTGCAATCACGGACGCCGTGGGCAACGCCACCGCGCTCTTTTACGACCCGGCCGACAACAGGATACGAGAGACCCGCCTCGGCCCCATCGGCGGTGCCAGCCCTACCGACAACGGCGGGGCGGGCAATGTCCTGCTCGCCGAGACCGAGTACCTGTACGACGAGCTCGACCGCCAGTTCAGGGAGGACCGCAGCCTGTTCGTCGCCCCGGGCGTCGTGCTCCAGCGTGGGCCCGATGTCGCCGATGGTCCCCATACTCCAGGCGATGACAAGGTCAGCATCCGTAACGAGTACGACCGCAACTCTCGCTTGACCTTCAGGGTCGAAGATGACCTGGACAGCTATCGCACCGACTACGACGGCGTGGGGCGCAGGCTGCTGGATCTGGATCCGGAGGACAACAGCAGAGAATACGCCTATGACGACAATGACAATCTGATCGAGATCCGGGAGACCGATGTAGCCCAAACCGGCGATCCCGACGAGATCTTCCTGACCACCTATTTCTACGACAGCCTTGACCGGCTGCAGCAGCAGGTGGACAACCTCGGCCAAAGCCACGCCTACCGCTACGACTCCCGGGACAATCAGGTGGCCATGGCCGACGCCCAGGGCCCGGTGACCGGCGCCGCCATCTCTCGGCGTGCCTTCGCCGACGGGCCGCTCACCGTCAACGCCATCAACGACTTCGGCAATGTCAGCGTCTACGAATACGACGGTATCAATCGCAAGCTGCGCGAGGACCGGGTGCTCACCGCCTCTGGTGAGGGCGATGGCGTGCATATCGGCGCCGACCTCTTCGGCGTCAAGACAGATTTACCGCCGCCCGATCCGACCCAGAGTGCGGACGGTCTGATCACCGTGCATCATGACTGGGACCAGAACTCCCTGCTCGCCAGCCTCACCGACGACCATGGCAACCAGACCCAGTATTTCTACGACAACCTGAACCGGGAAGTCGCCGAGACCAAGGGCGTCGTCGTCGCCCCCGCGCTCGCCAACCGCCAGGATGCGCCGACCACCATCGACCTGGAATACGATCGGGACGACAACCTCGTCCTACGCGATGACGAGAACGGCAGCATCACGCGCTGCGACTACGACGCCATCAATCGCCGCATCGGGTGCAGTGTGCAACGAGCGGGCAGCGAAGTCCCTCGCAAAGATCCCAGCGCCGACTTCCCGCCGGTGATTGGCACCACCACCACGGCCTTCGAGTACGACGGGCTCAGCCGCACGACCCGAGCCACCGACAACAACGATCCAGCTGACGCGGCAGACGACTCAAGGATCACTGTTGCCTACGACAGCCTGGATCGCGTCATCGAAGAGACCCAGAAGATCGGTGCCCTGGATGCCAAGGCGATCTCCTCGGCCTGGTTCGCGGAAAACCAGCGGGTCGGCGTCACCTACCCCGACGATCGCGAGCTCGAGCTGACCTACGATGGCCTCGACCGGCTCGACAGCGTCTCCGATGCCGGCGTCACCGATCCGATCGTCGATTATGCCTACATCGGCAGCTACCGGGTCGCCCGACGAGCCTATCCCATCAACGGTACCGTCATGACGCAGCAGTTCGATGGGCTGCGACGGGTCATCGCGCTGGAACACCGCCGTTCTGACAGCTCGCTCATCCTCGGCTTCGGGCACGATTACGACCGGATGAACAACAAGGGCTACGAGGAGAAGCTGCACAACCCAGGTGACGGTGGCCCTGGCAACAGCGAGCTGTACGGCTACGACTCGGTCTACCGCCTGGTGGACTTCGGGCGCGGTACCCTGAGCGCCGGCAAGGATGCGATCGCAGCGCCCACGATTACCTCGGATACCAGCACTGGGGAAGGGGCCATCCAATTCCAGGACTGGGTGCTCGATGGCCTTGGTAACTGGTCCGAGCAGTCGATCACCAAGCTCGGGGCGACCGAGCTCGAGGGCCGGTTGGACACCAACTTCAACGAATACTTCGAGATCGACCTCGATCCGGGCAACCCGCCGCTCCCGGTCGAGCGCGACCATGACGACAACGGCAACCTGCTCAACGACGGCCGCCTAGGCTACCGCTGGGATTACAGCAACCGATTGGTGCAGATCTGCCGGCTCGATCCGAGTGACACGGATGGCGCCGACGACATCCTGGGCACCGAGGATGACTGCGCGGCGCCGGCGGCGCAGGTAATCGCCCAGTATGTGTATGATGCGAAGAACAGGCGGATCCGGAAGGATGTGCAAAATGCAGGAAGCCTGGATGGAGTTACCGACTTCTATTACGCCGATTGGCAGGTTCTGGAAGAACGTGGCGTGCCTGGCCCGCCGGACGAGGCCGTGCGGCAATTCGTCTACGGCGTCTATATCGACGAGCCCTTGGTGATGGACCAGGTGGCCGCAGGCGCGCCCGAGCCCACGCGGTTCTTCTATCACCAGAACACGCTATCCTCGACCTTTGGCTTGACGACCGTGGCTTCGGGAGCCACGAGTGATGGCGACTTGGTCGAGGGGTACCAGTATGATGCTTATGGGACTCCGACTGTGATTGATCCCGGAGCGAATGGAGAGATTGATGGGGGTGGAGATGATTTCATTAAGATTGCTGAATCTAGTGCGGTGAGAAATCCGTATTCGTTTACAGGAAGGCGGTTAGATGTTGAAACGGGGATTCATTACTACAGAGGAAGGAAATATGATGCCCAAAGCGGGAGGTTTTTAGGACGAGATCCAGCTGATGATATTCTAACGCGGTTAAGCCTCTATGAGTACGTACACAGCAATCCGATCAGTATGCTCGATCCGTTTGGCGATGAAGCGTGCAAGGATATCGAATGCCAGAAGTTGGGTTTTGGGAAATATCAGGGAAAGGGGAAATGTCCTAAGAAGTTAAAAAAGCACACGGTATTACCCCGCGGGAGTTCCACGTTAGACATTGCAGTTTTGTATGGGCTCGATTTTGCGAGCGCATGCCTATCGGCCTCAGAACACGCTGAGAGAGAGGCTAATGATTACTGCGATGAAAATGCTGGCGAAGGCTGTATATGTTGTGTAAGGAAGCGAGTCTTCACGATTTTATGCCAGGACGTTGCACGAGGCACTAAGGGAAAAGATAAGCAGCAACATAAACGTGTTATCCAATGTTGGGTTCTTTCGCGCGGACGATGTGAAAGGCCGAAACCCGCTATAGTGGAACCACCAACGAAGAAACCTAATAAATCGAGAAAGCGTTTCCAACAGTGGCCAGGCCTTACTCTCCCACCTTGGGGAACCACGACGGTGTGATCTCCGTGCAGGCACAGGGTGCACTGGGATCAGGTCTTTCATCTGGCGCAAAGCATAGCCGCACCGAGCGAAGCTCCGCGTCTGTTGCCGGGCGGAAGCCCCGGCTGGGTAAGCGCCAGCCACAGACCCATTCAATAGCCTAGCGGTTGAGTGTCGGTAGAGGGCTTAGGAACGAACCAAGAATAAGTTGTACAACGTATACAATCGTTGTCGTTGTCGTTGTCGTTGTCGTTGTCGTTGTCGTTGTCGTTGTCGTTGTCGTAACCGAGGACCGAAATGCATCTCGGACATGAGCAACTCGATGCTTCCCGGGTGTCGATGCGGTACCTGGCTTGGGCGTACGCAGTGGCCAAGCGTTGAAGAGGCACTGGTCGCCACGCGCGCGACCAACTGCGGCGCGCCTCTCAGTCGATCCCTCTGCACATCGCCGAAGGCAACGGCAAGGGAGCCAACGCTGATCGGCGCCGGTTCTTCGAGATCGCGCGCGGTTCGGCGTTGGAATGCGCAGCGATTCAGGACTGCCTGGAAGCCTGCACAGCGATGACCGTTGCTGACCATGCGCAAGGCAAGGCGATGTTAACTCGGATCGTTTCAATGCTCACCAAGCTCGGACAACGATCCCTTGATGTGCGAGAGGACCCTATCGCCTATGGTGACTTCGATTACGACAACGACAACGATAAGGATAGCGGATAGATGTGTTCAGGTAATTACTGAACCTTCCCTTACTTCCCACTCAGTCAATTCGTCACAAATGCGATCCAGAGCTTGCGCAAGGGCGTCAGTCCGATACGTTGGTCGCCGACGGCGAGGTTGCTGCACAGCAGCTCGTCCAGCAGCGCTACGTGGATGGCCTGCTGGATGCGCAGCGCGCGGGGCAGGGCGGTAAGCTCCCTGCCGGGCGGTGTGTCCACCCGGAGCTGCTCGGCGACGGGCGCCAGCAGCTCCTGCAGGCGGTGGCGGTGCTGGGCTGTGGCCAAGGCCTCATGGCCAAGACCGGCCCGCGCTAGCCTGTCACTGGGCAGCACGGTGCGCTCGCGGCGCAGCAACAGGCCGGCGTCGCGCACCCGACGGACCCCGGCGCACCAGGCACCGAGGTGCCGCGAAGCGGCAATGGTGGCGGTGTCCTCGCGGCCGTGGGCCCGGGTCAGCAGCTCGAACAGGGCGCCCATGTCCTCGCGGTCGGCCGCGGCCAGGGCCGCGTCGTCGGCCGGGCGGCGGCGGCGCAGTTCCTGGTCGACCCGGTCCGCAATGCCGAGAAAGGCGCTGGCGGGCAGCTCCGGTGGCTGCTGCTGCCGCGCCAGCTCGGCAGCGAGCAGACGGCTCAGCGGGTGCCCCGGGGCGCCGCCCAGGGTGTGGCGGATCTCGTTCCGCCACCAGTCGAGCTTGAGCCGCGCGACGCCCGGGTCCGAGACGTCGTCGAGGATGGCCTGTACCTGGTGCCGCCAACCGGACAGCGCCGCAAGCAGGTCCCTGAGTGCCCGCGGGGCGAACCGCACGGCGTAGTAGAGGCTTGAGCCAGGTGAGGTTGCCTGGTTCGGAAACCGCCAAGCGTCGCTGCCGGCGGCGGTGCCGGCCTTGCTCATCCCGATCCGGTCGGGCTGGCCCTGGGCTGGATTAGGGGTCCCGGCGATGGCCGTCGCTCCGGGCTCTGGTGCGCCCCCAGCCCCGGCCTCAGCCACTCCAGCACCGCGAGCGGGTGCTGGACGATGGCCTCGGCGCCCCAGTCGGCCGGTGGTGCACCGCTGCCGAGGTCGCCCCAGCCGGCGGTCAGGGTCGCCATGCCGGCGGCGGCGCCGGCGAGGATGTCCCGAGCATGGTCGCCGAGGTACCAGCAGCGCGCCGGCTCGGACCGCAGCAGCGCGCAGGCGTGCAGCAGGGGGTTAGCATGTGGCTTGGGCCGCGCCGCGGTATCCCCGCTGGTCACGCAGCCAGGCGCCGGCGCCTCTGCGCCTGTGCCTGCCATGGCCCGACTCAGCTGTGCCCCGGGCGCCGGCAGGCGGCCAGGTAGTTGACGGAGATGTCCTTGGGCGCCAGCCGATAGGTGCGGGTCAGCGGGTTGTAGCTGAGCCCGGTCAGGTCGGTGATGCGCAGCTCCGTCGCGCGCACCCAGCGGTCCAGCTCGGCGGGGCGGATGAAGCGTGAATAGTCGTGGGTGCCGTGGGGCAGCAGATTCAGCAAGTACTCGGCGCCGACGATGGCGAAGAGATAGCTCTTCGGGTTGCGGTTCAGAGTGGAGAAGAAGACATGACCGCCGGGGCGCACCAAGCGCGCGCAGGCGCCCACGACCGAGCCCGGGTCCGGCACGTGCTCCAGCATCTCCATACAGGTGACCAGGTCGAAGGCGCCGGGCATCTCGTCCGACAGCGCCTCGGCGGTGGTCTGCGTGTAGGTCACCTCGATGCCCGACTCCAGTAGGTGCAGCTCGGCCACTCGGAGAGGCTGCTCTCCCATGTCGATGCCGGTGACCTCGGCGCCGGCGACGGCCATGGACTCGGCCAGGATGCCGCCGCCGCAGCCGACGTCCAGCACCCGCTTGCCGACGAGCTTGACGTGGCTCTGTACATAGCCCAAGCGCAGCGGGTTGATCTCGTGCAGGGGCTTGAACTCGCTTTCCGGGTCCCACCAGCGGGAGGCGATCTCCTCGAACTTGTGGATCTCGGATGCGTCGACATTGGGTGCGGTGTCGGTCATAGGGGTGCTTGTGCTGCATTGGGATGCCGCCCGGGGCGCTCGCGCGATGGGCGCGATGGACCGGGACAGATCGGACGCCTGCGCCGATTGTCCGGCGCCAAGACGAGACTCGCCGGGCGCTTGCGGCTCGATACAAGATGTGCCGCGGCATCAGGTGCCGCGGCGTCGAGTCCAGGGCGCTGCGGTTGCTCCGTCCCGGAGGTGGTAGCGCTGTAATGAGATTTCATCCGTTGCGCCCGGTCAGTGCACGTGTGCCCGCCAGGCGAGGAACCAACCGGGCAGCAGCAGCAACTGCAGGGCAAGTGCTGCGAGCCGCTGGCCGTCGCCACCCAATAGCAGTCCGTCCAGCGGCACCATGCACAGCAGCATGAACTCCGCGCTGGCGCGGACCCGGGCCGGCGTCGGATCCTCCATGAGTCGCAGCAGCCGGCGCAGCAGCAAGGTGCCCGTCAGTGCCGTCAGCGCGAGCGCGTAGGGGTCTGTCAGGATCCCGAGCGGGTAGAGCGCCAGCGCCGCGGCCAGCGCCGCACCCAGGACAAGGGCCGCCGGGCGCACCGCGCGGCGCTTGCCGCCGGCGAGCTCGGCGCGGCGCAGCAGGGCCGCCGAGACGGCATACAGGAAGACGGGGAGCGCCAGCAGCAGTTCCGGGAGCAGCACCAGGCCCGCGCTCAGCCCGAGCAGCCAGTTGAGGTAACGTGTCAGGCCCAGGGCCGGCGGGCCTATTCTGCCCTGCTTGAGACCCGCGTCGTAGGCCAGGATCACCGCCGCCAGCAGCACGGACAGCAGGAGCGGGCCGGGTCCGGCGACGGCACCCCAGAGCACGCCGGCCGCCAGTAACCCGAAACCCGCAGTCCAGGCCGTCCCCGGGGCGATGCGCGCCGATGGCAACGGCCGCTCGGGGTGCTGGATTGCGTCCCGGTGGCGGTCGAAGCAATCGTTGAGGATCATGCCGGCCGCGTACAGGCAGGTGCCGATTCCGAGTTGCAGCGCGAGCAGCCGCCAGTGCGGACTGCCTGTCGTGGCGATCAGGTGGGCGGCCAGGATGCTCGACCAGGCCGAGAGCACCGTCGGCAGACGCACGAGCTCGAGCCAGGCATTGATGCCGGCCATCGGGCCGCGGCCGACACCGACGCTCATGGCTCGACACCAGGTACCGCAACCAGCGCGCCGCGCGGCCGGCGAGCAGGCGCAGGCGTCGAATCCTCTGACTTGCGGATGCTGCGATGGGCGCTGTGCATGGGCTTGTGGTTGGAGGAGCTGATGCAGCCGTTTTTGTCGCCCGTTATGTCACTCGTTGCGTCACTCGGGGCATGCAACACCGGCAGGGGATGATACCGGGGCCCGGGCGCGCAGGGGCATGGCGCTGGCGTCTGGGGGGCCGAACGGGCGGCACTGCGAGACAATGTGCTCGGCGACCCTCGGCAGCCGGTGTATCGGGCTTGGCGCCGGGCCTCGTCGGCGGCGGATTTGCGGGCGCGCTCGGTCCCGCTGCCGCGACGCAGAAGGCGGGCGAAAAGACAAGCCAGGCGAAGACAAGCCAGGCGGTATGTTTGTTGACAGCAATCGCCTAAAGGCTCGCAATCTTCGTCTGTTGTGCCACGAGCTGTGCCAGGGCGGCGTCCTGCTCGGTGAGCCGGTCGCGCTCCTTCTGGACCACCGCGGGCGGGGCCCTGTCGACGAAGCTCGGGTTGGCGAGCTTCTTCTCGACGCGCTCGATGTCGCCGCGGAGCTTGCCGATCTCCTTGTCCAGGCGTTTGAGCTCCACCGCCTTGTCGATGAGTCCAGCCATCGGGATCAGCAGCTTCATCTCGCCCACCAGCGCGATGGCCGACTCGGGGGCATCCGCCTCGTCGTCGAGCACCAGGATCGACTCGATACGCGCCAGGAAGTCCAGGTAAGCCCGGGCCTGCACGAGCCAGTCCCGATCCTGCGGGCTGGCGTTCGCAACCAGCACCGGCAGCGGCTTGCCGGGCGGGATGTTCATCTCGCCCTTGATGCGGCGCACGCCGAGGATGACCTCCTGTACCCATTCCATCATGTCGGCGTGGCCGGCCCTACCCGCGCCGGTATCGGCAGGGTCCTGTCCCTCCGCCGCCACCACTGGAGCAGCAACCGGGTAGCGCGCGAGCATGATGGTCTCGCCCGAAGCACCTGCCAGCGGCGCCAGCTTCTGCCAGATCTCCTCCGTGATGAAGGGCATGAAAGGGTGCGCGAGGCGCAGCAGGGTCTCCAGGGTCTGCACCAGGGTGCGACGCGTGCCGCGCTTGGCGGCGTCGGACGCCTGCTCGCCGGTGAGCACGGGCTTGGCCAGCTCCAGGTACCAGTCGCAGAACTGGCTCCAGGTGAACTCGTAGATGGCCCGGGCGGCGAGATCGAAGCGGTAGCCGTCGATGCCATCCTGTACTCTGGCGATCGTCCGGTGCAGCTGGGTCGTGATCCACTTGTCCGCGGCACTCAGCTCGAGATCCCGCGACCCGATCCCGCAATCCTGCCCCTCCGTGTTCATCAGCACGTAGCGCGCGGCGTTCCAGAGCTTGTTGCAGAAGTTGCGGTAGCCCTGGATGCGGCCCAAGTCAAGCTTGATGTCGCGGCCTGTGGTGGCGAGCGCCGCGAAGGTGAAGCGCAGCGCATCGGTGCCGAAGGCGGGGATGCCTTCGGGGAAGTCCTTGCGGGTCTGCTTCGCGATCTCCTCGGCGAGCCTCGGCTGCAGCATGCCGCGGGTGCGCTTCTCGACCAGGGGTTCCAGCTCGATGCCGTCGATGAGGTCGATGGGGTCCAGCACATTGCCCTTGGACTTCGACATCTTGTCGCCCTGGGCGTCGCGCACCAAGCCATGGATATAGACGTCCCGGAAGGGCACGTCGCCCATGAGCTTGAGGCCCATCATGATCATCCGGGCGACCCAGAAGAAGATGATGTCGAAGCCCGTGATGAGGACCGACGTGGGGTAGAAGGCGCTGAGCCGGTCGGTGGCCTCCGGCCAGCCGAGCGTGCTGAAGGGCCACAGCGCCGAGCTGAACCAGGTGTCCAGCACATCCGGGTCCTGCGTCAGCGCGAAGTCGGCCGCGAGCCCGTGCCTGTTGCGGACCTCCTGCTCCGAGCGGCCCACGTAGACGTTGCCCTCGAGGTCGTACCAGGCCGGGATGCGGTGACCCCACCAGATTTGGCGGCTGATGCACCAGTCCTGGATGTTGCGCATCCACTCGAAGTAGGTGCTCTTCCAGTTGTCTGGCACGAAGCGGATGCGGCCGGTCTCGACGGCGGCGATGGCGGGCGCGGCCAGCGGGCCGATCCTCAGGAACCACTGGTCGGTGAGATAGGGCTCGATGACGGTACCTGAGCGGTCGCCCCGGGGCACCATGAGCCTGTGGTCGCGCACGCCGGCCAGCAGGCCCAGGGCTTCGAGGTCCGCGACGATGCGCTTGCGGGCCTCAAAGCGGTCGAGGCCGATGTAGGGCGCGGGGATCAGCGCCTCCTCGTCTGGCTGGTTCGCGCGGATACTGGCGTCGGGGCTGAATATGTTGATGAGCCCGCCGTGGGGTTGCGCGGCGATCCGGTTCTCGTCGCGGTGGTTGAGCCAGACCGCATGGTCGTTGAAGTCGTGCGCCGGCGTGATCTTCACGCACCCGGTGCCGAGCTCGGGGTCCGCGTGCGCGTCGGCGATGATGGGGATGCGCCGGCCGGTGAGTGGCAGCTCGACCAGCTCGCCGATCAGGTGCTTGTAGCGCTCGTCCTCCGGGCTCACGGCGACGGCGCAGTCGCCGAGCATGGTCTCCGGACGCGTCGTTGAGACCCTCAGGTGCCCAGTGCCATTGGTGAGGGGATAGCGCAGGTCCCACATGTGGCCGGCCTCTTCCTCGGAGATGACCTCCAGGTCGGACACGGCCGTGTGCAGCACCGGGTCCCAGTTGACCAGCCGCTTCCCCCGGTAGATGAGCCCCTCTTCGAACAGCCGCACGAAGACCTCGCGCACGGCGTTGGAGAGCCCCTCGTCCATGGTGAAGCGCTCGTGCTGCCAGTCCAGCGACGAGCCGAGCCGACGCAACTGGCGCGTGATGGTGCCGCCGGAGCTCGCCTTCCACTGCCAGACGCGGTCGATGAAGGCGTTCCGCCCCAGGGCGCGGCGGGTCTTACCCTCGGTTTCGAGCTGGCGCTCGACGACCATCTGCGTGGCGATGCCGGCGTGGTCCGTGCCAGGTTGCCAAAGGGTTCTGTCCCCTTTCATCCGGTGGTAGCGGATGAGGGTGTCCATGAGGGTATTGTTGAAGCCGTGCCCCATGTGCAGGCTGCCGGTGACATTGGGCGGCGGAATCATGATGCAGTAAGGCTCGCCCGCCGCGTCCTGTCCGTCTCGGGGTGCAAACCAGCCGGCGTCCTCCCAGCGCCGGTACCACTGGGCTTCGATGCGGCGAGGGTCGTAGGTCTTGTCCAGCATGGCGGGTGCTCAGGGCGGCGGTGGATGGGGCCGGGATCGACGACGGGGCCGCCAGTATAGCGAAGCGCCCTGCACGGGTTCCGCGGCGGCGGCTCGGCGGCCGGCGGCTGGACCTGAGGCGGTCGGTCTTTCGTCAGCAATCGCCCTAGGGCTCAATCCGGCTGCTCGCGCTCCGCGGCCAGGGCGTCGCGCACGCACCCGGAGGGCGGTAGATAGCCTGTCGGTCGCGCTAGGTTGCCGCGGATTGGGTGGTTGTGGCCGGGCGGGGGTGCCGCTAGGCTGTAGCGGATCGGCTGTCGCCTATCGAAAGCCCTCGGCCGCGGCGAAGCGGTATCCTGTTGCGCGGAGATACTGAAGCCATGCTTGCCCAAGTCCCGCTGTTCGCCGGTCTCGCGCCCGCGGTACTGTCCGCGCTGGAGCAGCAGACCAGGGTCAAGCGCTACCACAAGCGCACGGTCATCATCGAGAAGGGTGAAGAGTCTTCCATCCTGTACGTGCTGGAGAGCGGTCGCGCCAAGGTGTACGTGGCGGACGCCGCCGGCAAGGAGATCCTGCTGCGCGAGCTTGGCCCCGGCGACCACTTCGGGGAATTGGCCCTGCTGGGTGGCTCGCCGCGCACGGCGTCGGTGATGACCTTGACGGATTGCGAGGTGCGCCTGCTGACGGGCGCCGTGTTCAAGGACTTCCTCACCAAGCAGCCGGAGGTGGCGCTCGGTCTCATTCGCCACCTGGCCCGACAGGTGGCGGACCTGACGGACACCGCCAGCGACCTGGCGCTGCTCAGCGTCTATGGGCGCATCGCCAAGGTCCTGGTCGAGAGCGCGAAGGAGGAGGATGGCCGGTTCATCACCCCACCACTGACCCAGCAGCAGATCGCCGGCCGTGTCGGCTGCTCGCGGGAGATGGTGAGCCGGATCGTGGGCGACCTGAAGACGGGCGGCTATGTCTCCGTCGAGGGCAAGCGCTTCGTGCTGGAGCGCAAGCTGCCAGAGCGGTGGTGATCCGCGCCCATGCTGCTGTCGCTGCCTACCTGGATCGTCCATCTGCTGACCGTCAGCGAATGGCTGGCCGCGATCTTGCTGATTCATCGTCATGCGGGCCGAATCGGCCACCCGCGGCTCAAGGTCTTTGCCTACGCCATGCTCCCGCATCTGTCGGCGGGGCTGCTGGTACTGTCCTTCCATTTGAGCGGCGATCGCGCCAACTGGCTACTAGACGGATCGCGGCTGATGACCTTCCTCGGCAGCCTGTCGCTGTTCGCCGCAACCCTGCTGCTGCTGCGCACACGGCGATTGCCGATCCTCTGGCTGGTTGGCGGTCTCCTCGTGCTCGGTCTGTCTTGGGGCCTGAGTCGGCTTCTGACCGCAGGCGGCGTCGCCGCGCTGCTGCCCGGCGCCAACCTGATGTACCTCGGTTTCCTCCTGTTGCTGCTGGTCGTGCACCGCCGGGAGCGCGTCCTCTTCTCGCCGGTCAGCATCGCCGGCTTCTGGTTTCTGCTGGTCTTCGTTGCCGGCACCATTGCCGCCACGAGGATTGCCACCGTTCAGGTCGGTGTGCCGAGCCTGTCCCATGCCGACCTGCTGCACGGCGCGAGCGAGAGCCTGCTGTCGCTCAGCAACTTTCTGATTGCATTGGGTGCCTATCGGCGCTTGCGTACAACCTCGGTCCCTTCCGGCGCATGTGCTCGCGATGCCTCGGCCATGCCCTGACCCGGGTCCCTGCTGCTGGTCAGGCGGTAGCGTCGCCGGCGGCATGGCGCGCAAGCCTGGTGTTGGCGGCGAGTGCCGCACCAGCCTGCGCGCGCCGAGCATGGGGTGCCAGCCGCGCATCCTGTTGTTGCATCAGCGGCGGCCCGTCGATCACCGCGAAACCAAGCCCCTGAGCAACCACCACAGCCCCCAGATGGTCACCAGGCCGAATACCACCAATGCAACGGCATCGAGCAACCAGCCGGCCGTCAACGCGCTATTGGAGAACAGCAGGCTCACGCCGGCGAGCCACAACAGGCTGGTCCCGATCGCGAGCCAATCGAGGAGGGTCTGCAGATTCTCTTTCATGTGGATGCCTCTGCGCAGCACCGGCTCCCCGGATGCTCGTGCAGCAGTGCGAATGTCCCGAGACCGTCTCAGGTCGTTGTCGTGGTCGTGGCCGTGGCCGTGGTCGTGGTCGTTGTCGTGATCGCGGTTTCGACCGTGCGGATATTCGACTACGATTGCGATTACGACAACGAGGGGATCCCGGTCTCGGAACTTCCGCAGCACAGCACTAGTCACCCTTAGTACCCCCTCGGCGATTTGCGGCAAATCCCTATCTGAGCGTCTGCCCGCAGCGCATCGGTGGCACAGCGTGCCGCGCGGCGCTCGCCATCCGACGAGGGCCTCAACCCTCGGCGGATTCGTCCGCCGCTCCTGGCGCATCCCCGGCCGCGACCGCAGCTGCAAGGTCCTCCCTGGCCGCGGGGCCGGTGACGCCGGCGTCGCCGATGCGCCCGAGTGCGAGCCGGCGGCTCAGCAGGCGTCCGGTCGTAGTGAAGCTCAGATCGCCCGTCATACCTGCGGGCAGTGCCAGCGGCGCGCCAACGCCAGTGCTGCCGCGAGCGCTCCCTTTGGCCACCTGTGCGCCCAGGTAATAGGCGTCTATGCCCATGGCGTAGAGCCGTCCGAGCTCGCCCTTGGTATAGTCCGATTTGGGCTTGCTGGGGCTTCGAGCAATATATTCCCGTGCCATATCCTGATTCACGAGCCAAGGCACATCCACGTAGAAGAGTCCAGCCTTGTCGGCGGCGTCGCTCTTGCTGTCGGCCGCATGCGAGGTGGCGATGACCGGCATGCCGGCGGCCCTGCCCCCCAGCGCCGCGTAGATGCCGGCCGCCTCGCGCGGGCGCGCGACCAGGAAGACGATGTCGGCCGCGTCAACCCTTGGGCCCAGATCGCCGGGCCGACCAGGCGTATAGGCGACCTGCGCCACGGGCTCCTCGTCGAGCACCACTTCGAAGGCGGCGCGCATGCGCTCCCCCCAAGGGTCCGCACTCGGATAGACAATGGCCGTGCGCAGGGTGCCGCCGCCCGCACGCCGCAGCTCGTTGATGATACGCGCGGCGGTTTTCGCCTCGTCCTCCGGTGCCAGCGCAAACTGATACATGCCCGTCTGCGACTGATCGATCTCGTTCAGCGCCAACATGGCGGGACTTGCATCAGATCGTGCATCGGCGACCGCGGTCACGTCCTTTTTCAACAGCGGACCGATGATCAAGGGCGGCCGGGCAACCTTGGCGAGGTCTGCGTAGGCGGCGCTCGCGTCGCTCCCGGTGTCTTCGGTGATCGGCTTGCGGCTGTTCTTCGGATCCCGCATCAGCGCCGCGGAGTAGCCGGCCTCGATGGCATCTACCGCGTCGCCGAGGCGACCTTCCGCACTGGTGGGCAGCAGCAGCGCGATGGCTTGATCCTTCGGATACTTCGCCGTCTTTGGAAGGGCAGGCTCTACTTGCGTGCCAAGGTTCGCGCAGCCGCCAATGGCGAGCGCCAGGATTGCAGGTGCGAGTACATGCGCGGAGAGCTTTGCGGTTTGCATGTTCATCTGCGGGGCAACTCCAAGAGGTCGTGCGTGGGGGCCGTCGCAGCTGGGGAGCGACGGAGATCTGCCAGGGCTAGCCAACCAGAAGGCCGGGCGTCCGCGTCTCGCCGGGAAGCCTGGCCGGCGCAGGCGCGGACCCTTCCGCGCCGGCAGGCCCATGCTGCGCATGCGGGTGTGCGAGATACCTCGGTGAGGTCCTCGGTCGCCCGCCCGAGGGGTTCCAGCCGATGGCGCCGGTACTGTAGCCCATGCCGGCTTGGAAGGCAGCAATCGGCACGCTGCGCGCGTCCGGGCGCGCCGGCCTCTCGCATGAGCGCGTCCATGAACGCGTCCATGAGCACGTCGGGGCCCTGTTGGCCGAGCGCGAGCGCGAGCAGATGCGCACCGAGCTCGCCCCCGGCTTCGCGTGCACCCTGAGGCCAGGTCCTGGCGGGCTCGGTGCAGGCGGATGTCCAAGGCGCCGGCGCCGGGTGGCCGCGTGCGTACCCCGGGAGGCGCTGCTGCAGACGGCCGGAACTGGGGCTGTTATGACCGACCCCCCGAGTCGACGACCTGAGTACGCGACGCATCGGCCAGCGGTTGATCGGCGGTGGCCTGGTTGCCCGTCGCAAAGGCGTCCGGGTGCGCCAGGTTGAAGGCATCCACGCGCTGCAGGTGTCCGGGATCGAAGCCCAGTCGGCGAATCGACTCCATCAGCTCGCGAAACCTGGGATCGCCCTTGACCTGGGCGGCGTTGGCAACAGGTGTCAGCGCATGATCCGCCACCAAGCGGGCACCGCGACGGATCTCGTGGTGATCGCCGCGATCGTCCGTCCAGTACTGAGACAGCACCAGGATTCGGGTGCCCATGAACAGGGCCTCCTCGAGGTCATGGGTGACGAAGAACAGGGTCATGTGCCAGGACTCCCACAGCTCCAGCAGAAACAGCTGGAGGTCCTCCCGCGTATCCGGATCCAAGGCACCGAAGGGCTCATCCATCAGCAGGATACGCGGGCGCAGGATCATGGATTGGGCGATGGCCACCCGTTGCTGCATGCCCCCCGAGAGCTGATGCGGAAACTTGCCGGCGTGATCGGCCATACGGACCCGCTCCAGATAGTCCATGGCTTCGTCGTGATGCTCGCGCATCACCCGATGCCGGCGCCACCAGGGCTCGGCCAGCACCCTACCCAGCAGCAGGTTCTCCAATACCCGCAGGTGTGGATACAGTGAGTAGCGCTGAAAGACGATGCCGCGCTCCGGACTCGGGAAGCCGACCTCCTGTCCGTCCACCGAGACCCTGCCACGCGTGGGCTGCTCCTCCCCCAGGATCAGGCGCAGCAATGTCGACTTGCCCGAGCCGCTCGGGCCGACCAGGGTGCAGATCTCGCCCGCGCGCACCGCCAGATCGATGCACTCCAGCACTGGTCGCTCATCGTAGCCCTTGTGCACGTCAGCCAGATGCAGACGATAGTCGTCGCCCGGTCGTTGCGGGCTCACCGCCCCGCTTGCGCGTACCATGGGTAGAGCCACCGATTGAGGCGCGTCAGCAGCCATTCGGCCGTGAAGCCAAGCAAGGTAATCCAGAGCACATAGGGAATGATGACGTCCATGGCCAGATAGCGGCGCACGAGGAAGATCCGATAGCCGAGCCCCTCCGTCGCGGCTATCGCCTCGGCGGCAATCAGGAACAGCCAGGCGGCGCCCAGGGCCAGACGCACCGAGTCGATGAGCCTCGGCATGATCTGCGGCAGCAGGATGCGGTAGGCCACTGCAAACTGGGATGCCCCGAGGGTCAGGGCCTTGGTCATCTGTTGGCGCGGGATCTGATCCACGGCCAGCAGGATGTCGCGGGCGATGATGGGAAAGATCCCGATGCAGATCAGCGCGATCTTGGCGGCCTCGTCGATGCCGGCGATGATGAACAGGATCGGCAGCACCGCCAGCGGCGGGATCATCGCGAAGAAATTGAGCCCCGGACCCAAGATCGCCCGCAGCCCGGGGAAGACACCCATGTTCAAGCCCAGCAACAGGCCGATCACCGCGGCCAGCGACACCCCGGCGGCGATGCGTCCGAGGCTGGCCAGGGTGTCCGCCCACAGCAGATAGTCGCCGCTGCGCCTGTCCGGGGTAAAGGCCATGCGCTCGATGGCGGCGGCCATCTGGGCCGGGGTGGGCAGGATCTTGTAGCTTGGGTTCTCCGCGTGCAGATGCTGCACCGCCACCAGATAGACGGCGATGACCAGCAGAAACAGGATCAGCCCCAAGGCGATCGCCAGGGATCGAGACGGGGCCGCGTGCAGCCCCCAGATCCGCGGCACCCTGGCCATGCTTAGAGCTTACCCTCGGCGGCGAGCGTCATGTAGCCGGCATCGAAGCGCAGCCTGACGTTCTCGGGGTCACCGAGGACGCTGCCATCGGGGAAGGCGATACCCACCAGATCCTTGGACGGGGCGCCGTTGCCGTACAGGCCTTTGTCGAACGCGAAGCTGCGCACATGCTCCATGGTCTGCTTGGCCTCCTCGCTGGAAACCAGGGCCGCGGCCTTTGCCGCATCGGTGAACAGCGCGGTGGTCTTGAGCTGGGCCTCGAATTCCGCAATCGTCGCGCCGGCTTGGTCGGCCATGTCGGCGATGGCCGCGTCACGTGCCTGTCCTCCCTCAGCCATGGTCGCCATGACCTCGTACCAGGCGCCGGCGAGTGCCTTCTTGAGACTGTCCGGTGCATCGCTGCGAACGATCAGTAGATCCATGATCTCGCCGGGGATCTGCGATGAGTCGAACAACAGCGTGGCCCCTTTGGCATTGCGGATCTGCTGCAGGGGCGGATTCCAGGTGACGGCCGCGGCATCCTCTTGGGCCAGGAAGACGCCGGCGATCTCGGCATCGCCGACGTTCATCAGGGTCAGATCGCGCTCGCTCATGCCATGCATGTCCAGGGCGCGGGCCAGCAGGTAGTGCGACACCGACAGCTCCACCAGCATCACCTGGCGGCCCCGAAGATCGGTCACCGCCGTCGCACCCTTGGCCACGATGCCATCGTTGCCGTTGGAGAAATCGCCCAACACCAGGGCCGTGGTGTCGACCCCACCGACGGCGGGGATGGTCAGCGCATCCATGTTGGTGGCAACCACCGCGTCGAAGCTCCCGGCGGTGTAGAGGTTCAGAGACTCGATGTAGTCGTTGACGAGGGTGACCTCGATCTCGATGCCGTATTTGTCGGCCCAGCGTGCGACTATGCCCTTGTCCGCCGCATAACCCCAGGGCTCCCAGCCGGTGTAATGTGACCATGCCAGGCGGTAGCGATCCCCCGCCTCGACGCCAACGGAGAGCAGGAGCAGGCCGGCAGCAACAAGTCGATGCTTCATGGAAGGGTCCTCGAGGTGTATTCGTGATACCTGTGATCAGGCCTCGATATCGATCAGCGGCGCTGTCTCATTGCCGCGCGCCATGCGGTCCAGCACCTGCTGCTGCTCGGCCGAGAGGCGATCCAGCTCCAGCACCGTCTCGGCCATGCCGGGCAGGGCATGGGTGCGGAAGCGCGAGATGTCGTCCATCGCCTCGCGGATGTCCGTGAAGGCCTGCTTCAGCACGTCCATGTCCAGCTGGGTGCTGGTCGCCTGCTTATGGATCTCTACACCCTGGGTGCGCAGCTTGTTCGCGGCACCGGCGATGAGACGGTTCGTGGTGTCGTTCACGGCACCGACCTTGTCCAGCACGATGCGCTGATTCGCCAAGGCCAGCGACAGGGTGACGGCGGTGCGCAGCGCGTTGACCGTGACGATGATGGCCCGGTTCACACCGCGCATCAGCTCCTTGTTGTTGCGCATGATCAGCTCGGTGGACAGCACCCCCTGTTGGACCACGGCCTGGTGCTGCTGTAGATCCTGGATGCGTTGACGTAGTGGAAAGATCAGCTCCTCGGCGACGAGCTTGTACCTCGGGCTGCCGGGCTCGATCTCGCGCTCGAGCCGATAGCTCAGCTGGTCGTCGACCGCCCGGCCGAGTGCGATGGCACGCCGCAGGCGCCCGCCGGTCTCGGCCAGGGAGTCCTGGTCCATGGCCAGGGTCTTGTTGTCCCGCTCCAGTGTGGCGGCGCCGTCCTGCAGCGAGCGCACCACGGAATCTATGATCGCCTGGGCCGACTCGTAACGCTTGAAATACCGCTTCACGGGCGTGCCGATGAAGGGCAAGAAGCCCAGCAAGCGGCCGAGCCAGCCGGGCGAAAAGTCGGCCTTGATCATCGTTCCGTCCAAAACCGGACAAACCGCATGTGAAATTTGACCCGCGGAAGGGCCGGAGAAGGGTCGGCAGAACCTCCCGAATCT
>JANQFI010000164.1 GCA_028277905.1 Chromatiaceae bacterium
GCCTGACGTTGCTAGACGCCAGGGCTTAAAATCGGTCTTTCAAACCGCATTACGCGGCCTGAGCCACCGGAGCATAGTTGTCGTTGGCAACTATTGCTATGGCCCGATAACGGCGGAACCATACCGAGCAAAAGCGCGCCCTTTACGCCCTCGTCGATCCTGTTTCGCCCCCATATTCGCAAGCCGCAAGCCTGAAACCCAAAGCCCGAGACCCGAAACCGGAAGATCGGAGATTCGAAGATCTGATTTTCCGATTTCTCGTTCTTGCCCAGTGATTTCTGGCTTCCGGCTTACGAAATGGTGGAGGCGCCGGGTACTGCCCCCGGGTCCGATGAGTTTATTGCGACGGCCATTTATCGCCATAGCCGGCAAGCCGGCCCGCGGAATATAGGCGCAGTCGGCGGCGGAATAAAGTGGGGGAAGGCGGGTCCGAGCGGCAAGAGCTTGGGAGGCAAGCCAGGGGCCTCGCTAGCTGAATCGGCACGGCACGCGCCCGAGACCCGCAACGCTCACGCCAGACCGAACGATCTACATAACGACCACCTCGATGTGCCTCGCGCCGGGATTGCGCGTGGGCTTGTGCGCGCACCCGCGATGCAAGCGCAGTGCGGCTTTCGGATGAGGGGCGCCGCCTTCCCCCGAAGCGCGGATTTTTCTATGGTCCGCCCGGATTTCGGGGCAGGACGCAGGAATGCCGGTGGCGAGCGAACCATCAAGGCGCAGCCGGTCGGCTGCCGGCTTCGACAGGATGCTGGCCGTTGCGACGACATCGCATGGTCGCGCCGTGGCGAGCCTCTTGCTGGTCTGCCTGCTGGCTTTGCTGCCGGGATTCTTCACCATACCGCCGATCGATCGCGACGAGGCGCGCTTTGCGCAAGCCTCCAAGCAGATGGTCGAGACCGGCGATTATGTCGATATCCGCTTCCAGCAGCAGAGCCGCTACAAGAAGCCGGTCGGCATCTATTGGCTGCAGGCCGCAGTCGTGAACGCGGCCGAAGCGACGGGCGTCCCGCAGGCGCGCACGCGCATCTGGCTCTATCGCATTCCCTCTCTGCTCGGCGCGATCGGGGCGGTCCTGCTCACTTACTGGGCGGCGCTCGCCTTCGTGTCGCGCCGTGCGGCGCTGCTCGCGGCCCTGATGCTCGCAAGCTGCGTGCTGCTCGGCATCGAGGCGCGGCTTGCGACCACGGATGCGATGCTGCTTTTAACCGCCGTCGCCGCCATGGGGGCGCTCGGCCGCGCCTATCTCGCCGAGCGCGGCGCCTACGCCGATGAAGCCCATCCTCTTCTCACGCCGGCCATGTTCTGGACCGCGCTTGCCGCCGGCATGCTGATCAAGGGTCCGCTGGTGCTGCTGTTCGCGATGCTTGCCGCCGGAACGCTCGCCGTGCTCGACCGCTCGGCCCGTTTTTTTTGGCGGCTGCGGCCGGCGGCCGGCCTCGTCCTCATGCTGGTGCTCGTGCTGCCTTGGTTCATTGCGATCATCGCCCGCAGCGGCACCGCCTTCTTTGATGACTCGCTGGGCGGTGATTTCCTGGCCAAAGTCGGCAGCGCGCAGGAAACGCATTGGGGCCCGCCGGGCTACTACTTCGCCCTGTTCTGGCTGACCTTCTTTCCCGCCGCCATGCTTGTGCCCCTTTCCGCCGGCGCCGTTTGGCGGGCCCGCCTCGAGCCGCGCACCAGGTTTCTGCTCGCCTGGGTGATACCGACCTGGCTCGTCTTCGAAGCGGCGATGACCAAGCTGCCGCATTATGTGCTCCCGCTCTATCCGGCGATCGCGATCCTGATCGCGGGGGTGATCGAGCGCAAAGCGCTCGCGCAAGCGCGCTGGCTCAAGAGCGCGACGGTCTGGTGGCCGATTCTGATCGGCTTGGGGGCGCTGGGCGCCATCGCCCTCAACATTGCGATGGCGCACCGGCCCGGATTTGCCGCCTGGCCGTTCGCCGCCGCGGCTGTGGTCTTCGCGGTGCTCGCCTGGTGGCGCTATGGTGGCGATGGCGCGGAAGCTTCATTCCTGCGCGCGGCCACGGCCGCGATCCTGTTATATGCCGCGCTGTTGGGTGCGACCTTTCCGGCGATCGACAAGCTGTTTCCCTCGCGCGAGATCGCCCGTCTCGTGATCCCGGCGCCGTGCGAAGAGCCCATCTACATGACGGCGGGCTATCACGAGCCGAGCCTCGTCTTTCTGGTTGCAACCAATCTGCAGCCAGGCAAAGGCGGGGCTGCAGCGGATTTCCTCAACGGAGGCGGCTGCCGTTTCGCCTTTGTCGAGCGGCGTCAGGAGCCGGCCTTTCTTGCGCGCGCCGAGGCGATCGGGCTGCGCACCACCGCCGGGCCGCGGGTCGAGGGCTTCAATATCAGCAGCGGGCGCGA
>JANQFI010000249.1 GCA_028277905.1 Chromatiaceae bacterium
ATGCCGCCGGCGCCTCCCGTTACCGCGCCAACGCCAGGCGCTTCGCCGAGGCCGTCGACCGCCGCCTGCCCGACTGGCAGGCGCGCTTGGCAGATGCCCCCGGCATCGTGCTCTACCACCGGGACGCGGTGTACCTGCTGGAGCGCTCCGGTGTGCCGCTGCTCGGCACCATCGAGCCGGTGCCGGGCGTGCCGCCGAGCCGGGGGGGATCTGCGCAAGCTCACCGGCGAGCTCAGGGGACCTGAAGGCGTCATCGTGCCTGCGCCTTACCAGTCGCCGAAAGCGCCGCGCAAACTGGGCCGTGACCTGGGCTGGCCGGTTCGGGCGCTGCCAATGTCGCCACCGTTGCGTGCCGATGGCAACGGCTATCTGAGCCACATCGACGCCTGGGTGGACGCCATTGCCGTCGCCGACTGAGCTGGACAGCCGGGAATGGCTGCTGGCGCTCGAAGCGCTCGTCGCGGGTTGGGTGCGCCCGGTCGTGGGCCCCGTGTCCCTGCGCCGCGCCCCGGGTGAGGTGGTTGGGCTCTGGGGCGCCAACGGCAGTGGCAAGTCGACGCTGCTCGCGGCCATTGCGGGCGGCGCGCGCTGCTTCGCCGGTCGGGTGCTGCGCGCGCCGGGGCGTAAAGCTCGCCGTGCAGCCCCAAGCACCGGTGCGCTTCACACCCTTGCCAGTGACCGGCCGGGAGCTGCTTGCCATGGCCGGGGCCATCGCGGGCAGCAACCCTGGCGCGAGCGCCATGCCGGAGAGCCTGAAACGGTTGCTGCCCCAGCGGCTCGACTGCTTGAGCGGCGGCCAGCACCAGCTGCTCTCGGTCTGGCGGCGCTGGCCGGGCGCGGCCGGCTGCTACTGCTCGACGAGCCCACCAACAATCTGGACCCGACCCACACGGCCCTGCTGGGGGACATGGAAGCGACGAGCCGCCGGGCGACAGCCCGAGTGCAGAGTCGGAGGGGGTGCACGAGTGCTCGTCGCCAGACGGTGAAGACGGACAAGCGGAGCCGGCGCAGCCGGTCAAGCGACGCCCAGGCCGACAGCCGGCGGCAACGGGCCATGGGCGAGCGCAGTCGCTGCCGATTGCGCACGCGCATCACCACCACCCCGAGCGGTGTGCCGGCTGTGGTCGGGTGTGCCGTGGTCGCGAGCCCGACGTGGCTCATGCCGCCTACGTGGTCATCGATCTGCGCTGCCCGGCGCCCGAGCAGCCGAGCTCGGAAGTGTTCCAGGACAAGCATATCTATCACGAGCGCGCCTGCGCCTGCGGGCACGTCAGGCAACTGCTCCCCGACGCGCGTGCCAGCTTGCGCACCTTCGCCCTGCTCGCCAGTGTCATCGACACCTGCCGCCAACGCTCCATCTCGCCTTGGGCGTTCTTGCCTATTGCCTACCCATAACCAGACCGCGGGGGCAGAACGCAGAACCTGACCCTGCGCTGGGACTCAGCGCTGCACCAGCATCGAACGCGTTCTGGTCGCGCCGGACGGCTTGACGCCGGCCCCGGGGCCGTCCTGCGAGCCG
>JANQFI010000250.1 GCA_028277905.1 Chromatiaceae bacterium
AGGCGATTGCCGGAAACAAAGATACCGAATGGCGCAGGATTCTCGTCCGCCTTCGCGAAGCGGCAGCGCGTGCATAGTCTTTCTAGGTGCGTGTTGCCGCGAGAAAGAAGGCAGGCGAGAAGACAAGACAGGCGGTCTGTTTGTTGACAGAAATCGCCTGAGTCCTTGCCCGTATCTGGGCACGGTGACAGACCGCCGGCCAGGGTCGGCTGCTCTGGCCGAGCGGCCGTCCTCCACGCCGGCGGAGCCACTCCAACGGACGACGCCCGGACCCGGGCCCGCTCGCCCAGGCACGCAACCCACCGAGGTGAAGCCGTGCACCCAGAACGTCACGCCGCCATCCCGAAGCCGTTGCGCGAGTGGCTGGCGGCGACACGAACGGCCAAGGCGGCGGCGCACGCCAATGGGTATGGCCGCACGGCCACCAATGTCCGGGAGATGCTCGACACCCTGACCCGTCGCTTCGTCACCGAGCGGCCGGAGGTGGCGCTGGTGCGCGACGACGTCATCCCGGGACCCGACTACCTGGTGCCGGTGCGCGTCTACCATCCGATGCCGGACGAGGCGCGGCCCGTCGCGCTCTTCCTGCACGGCGGCGGGCACGTCGCCGGCGGCGTCGCCGTCTACGACCCGATCGCCCGCAAGCTGGCGCTGGCCACCGGGAGCATCGTCGTCGCGGCCGAGTACCGGCTGGCCCCGGAGTGTCCCTATCCGGCGGCACTCAAGGACAGCATGGCCTGCGCCAAGCGCGTCTTCCGCTACCTCGACGGGCAAGGCCTCCAGCACGACACGCGACTCGCCCTGATCGGCGACAGCGCCGGTGCTGCCCTGTGCGCGACCTTGTCGCATCTCGCCCAGTTCGAGCCCGGTGTGGATATCGAGGCCCAGGTGCTGGTCTACCCGAGCCTGGACTACAGCCTCGCCCAGCCCTCGGTGATGGAGAACGCGGAGGGTTACCTGCTGGAGCGCGAGCGCATCCTATGGATGTTCGACAGCTATCTGCAGGGACAAGAGAACCGCCGCGCGGTCTCGCCGCTGTTCATGGAGATCACCGAGCAACTGCCGCGCACCCTCGTCGTCACCGCCGAATTCGATCCGCTGCGGGATGAGGGCGTGGCCTATGTCCGTCGCCTCCTGGAGCACGGCATCGTCGCCGAGCACCTGCATATGCCGGGATTGGTGCATGCCTACCTGAACCTGGAAGACCTCGTGCCCGACCAGTGCCGTGCAACCTACGCTGCCTTGGGAGAATTTCTCGGACGCTGAGGCCGAGCGCTTCTGCCCCTGCTGCTGCGCCGACTATCCCCTCGCCGAATACCCGGGCGCTATGGCACCGGGCGGTCCCTACCCCGTGGCCCTATCTGCCGGCGCTCGCAAAGGCTTCGGTCAGGATCTCGTCGCAAAGCATACGGGCACAGCGGTGCAGTGCCGCAATGTCCGAGTCGTGCCCAAGCGCTTCGCTTGCGCGGGCCAGGGTGTCTACCAGATCGGAGAGGCATGCGGCGTCGTCCTCGTCCAGTGCCGCGACTTCGGCCAATTGACCCTGCATCGCAAGCGCCCGCGGGAGACACCGCCGCAGCAAGTCTGCGGACAGCACCGCCATCGCCTGGGCGACCTGTAGCTCGCGCTCGGGGACGGCTGGACCGGACTCCGGCAGTCCCGGTTCCGTCATCGCCGATACCGCCATGCCGTCGGCGTTCATTCCCAGGGAAAGCTGAGCCAATCCTCCAACTCCTCCAGTGCTACGCCGTTTTGCCCGCCGCCCGGGTAGATGGGCTGCATACTGGACGGCTCCACCAGTTGGTACAGCGACACGCCCGCATCGTCCGCCGGTTGCACCAACCTCAGGCCGATGCGATGTGCCATGGTACTTACTGCGTGCTCTCGAATCGCGCTCATGCTCGAAGATCCACCCCGTTAGTCGATTGCCGCACAAGATAGCAGCGCCTCGTGTCATCCCCGTTTAGGATCGGTGAAGATTGGGTGAATCCGACCGGGCGGCTCAAGTGATTTCGCGCCGTGGAACAGTCGACTGGAGTGCATGAATTTGAACTGCTACGCCGCGACGGGGCAGGGCACTGGCCGGGTTAGTAAGACCCAATAACCTGGAAAATACGAGGCAATAGACGGGGTCGTAGCGGGCGGGATAGGCGCAAATCCCGGTCATCGATGGCGACACGGACCCCTCATGACCTCCCTAGCATCTGGCGTAATCCCGCAGAGCGACAGCGATGGACGCCTGAAGCGCTTCGCTTGGAATGGCGAGTCAATCAAGAAGGCCGGCGGGTAACTTCTCAATAACTCAGGGCAAGGCGCCTGCCGTGCGGCGTGCTCGCGGATGATGTCGGACAAGGGGGCGATCGCACCCTGTCCTCGGATGCGGTCGCCGAGATAGTCCCAGAAGGAGATACCGGGCTTGCGGCAGGTCTTCTGCAAGCGGGCAAAACCGTCGCGACAGCGTTTGCCCAGCGCGCTGCGGGTGC
>JANQFI010000251.1 GCA_028277905.1 Chromatiaceae bacterium
ATGCCGCCGGCGCCTCCCGTTACCGCGCCAACGCCAGGCGCTTCGCCGAGGCCGTCGACCGCCGCCTGCCCGACTGGCAGGCGCGCTTGGCAGATGCCCACGGCATCGTGCTCTACCACCGGGACGCGGTGTACCTGCTGGAGCGCTTCGGTGTGCCGCTGCTCGGCACCATCGAGCCGGTGCCGGGCATGCCGCCGAGGGGGGGATCGCCGAGGGGGGGATCTGCGCAAGCGCGACCGCAGGCATGGGGCTCATGGCCGCCTTCGCACTGGTGCTTATGCCGGCCTGGGTCGCGCTTCGGACAGCGATCGGCTGGCGCCGAACCCTGGCTTGGGCGGTTTTCATCGGGCTGCTCGCCTATGTCAACGGGCTTCGCGGCGGCACTGCTGCTGAACCAGCATTTTGGTTCGACGCTCATCGTGGCTCTACTCGCGTGTGCCCTGGCAAGCCTGGGCCTCAGGACGCGGCGTGAAGGACGAACCGCTGGCAGGACCGTATCGGATGATGCCGACGGCTGATGGTCAGCTCGAGATCGACCTTGGGCTCCCCGTCGTTCATCTGGCACGGTCACGCTGCGCACGCGCGAGCTCGAGGAAGGCGTGCAGATAGTTGATCCCTGCCTCGGCCCGACGAATCCCGACGAAGATCTGCTTGGGGATGCCCTCGGCGCCGAGGCGCACCACCACCAGCTCGAGCTTGCCGGCATACTCCTCGACCAGCCAGCGCGGCAGGGCCGCGACCCCGCGGCCGCTGGCGACCATCTGCAGCATGATGTCGGTGGTCTCGATCGGCTTGTGGCGCTTGGGCCGGATACCAGCCGGCAGCAGGAACTGCGTGTAGATATCGAGCCGGTCGATCGCGACCGGATAGCTGATCAGAGTTTCCTCGGCCAGTTGCGTCGGCAGCACGAAGGGGGCATGGCGGAGCCGATGCCGCGGGCCGACCACGAGGACCTGCTCGTAGTCGAGCACTGGCTCGAACACGAGCCCCGTCCGGAACAGCGGGTCGGGCGTCACCAAGAGGTCGATCTCGTGCCCGAACAGCCCGCCGATGCCGCCGAACTGGAATTCCTGCTTCACGTCCACATCCACGTCCGGCCACGCGGCGAGATAGCGCGAGACCACCTTCAGCAGCCACTGGTAGCAGGGATGGCACTCGATGCCGATGCGCAGCGTGCCGCGCTCGCCTTGGGCGAACTGCCGCAGGTGCTCCTCCGCGTGGTCGAGCTGCGGCAGCAGGCGATTGGCCACCGCCAGCAGATAGGCGCCGGCCTGCGTCGGGCGTAACCGGCGGCCTTCCCGAGTCCAGATCGCCACGCCGAGCTGCTCCTCCAGCTTGCGCACCGCGTGGCTCAGGGCGGACTGGGTCAGGTGCAGATGCTCGGCGGCAGCGGTCAGGGAGCCGTGCTGGTCGACGGCACGGACGATGGCCAGATGCGTACGCTCCAATTGGGTCATGTGACGGGCTTTATATGAGCCTCATGCATGGATTGATGAAAACATACCATTTCCATTCATGCAATGAGCACAAGAGAATGCCGCCATGTATCACCTGACAGGGCAATCGACATGGCCATCACCCACAATCTCGGTTTTCCCCGCATCGGCGCCAAGCGCGAGCTCAAGTTCGCACTGGAGTCCTACTGGAAAGGGCAGTCCTCGCTCGACCAGCTCAAGACGCTGGGGGCGGAGCTGCGCGCGCGCCAGTGGCAGGAGCAGGCCGATCTGAACCTGGTGCCGGTCGGCGATTTCGCCTTCTACGACCAGATGCTCGACATGAGCTTCACCCTGGGCAACCTGCCCGAGCGAGTGCACGGTCTCGAAGGCGACGCGCTCGACAACTACTTCCGCGTGGCGCGCGGGCGCTCGGCCCCGGCGGCGGAGGAGCACGCGCACTGCGACTGCGGCGTCGCGGCCGGCGAGATGACCAAGTGGTTCGATACCAACTACCACTACATCGTACCCGAGCTCACCGCGGACACGAGGTTCGAGCTCGATGCCTCGCGTCTGCTCGAGCAGCTGGCCGAGGCCAGGGCGCAGGGTGTCGCGGCCAAGCCGGTCATCATCGGCCCCCTGACCTATCTCGCGCTCGGCAAAAGCAAGGACGACTCCGACCGCCTTGCGCTGCTCGACCGCCTGCTGCCGGTCTATGCGGAACTGCTGAGCACCTTGGCTGCGCAGGGCGTCGACTGGGTGCAGATCGATGAGCCCATCCTGGTCACCGAGCTGGACGAGCGCTGGCGCCACGCCTTCGAGATCACCTACGACGCGCTCAAGACCACGCGGGTCAAGCTGCTGCTGGCGACCTATTTCGGCGAGCTCAAGGACCAGCGCTATCTGGTCGCCAACCTGCCCGTAGCCGGTCTGCACATCGACGCGATCAGGGGGCGCGACGACCTGGTGCCTCTGCTGAACCTGCTGCTCTCCAGCAAGATCCTGTCGCTCGGCGTCATCGACGGCCGCAACATCTGGAAGACCGACCTCAACGCGGTACTCGACTGGCTGGAGCCAATCCAGGCGCAGCTCGGCGAGCGGTTGTGGATCGCGCCCTCCTGCTCGCTGCTGCATGTGCCGGTGGACCTGGACAGCGAGCCTAAGCTCGACCCCGAGATCCGGTCCTGGCTCGCCTTCGCCAAGCAGAAGCTGCAGGAGCTCCGCGTGCTGGCGACCGCGTTGAATCAAGGACGCGATGCGGTCAAGGCGGAGCTGGATGCCAACCGCGCCGCCATCGAAGCACGCCGGAGCTCGCCGCGCGTCAACAACCCCGCGGTCAAGGCCGCGGTCGCCAAGATCGACGCCCGGCTCGGCCAGCGCGAAAGCCCCTACGCGGAGCGCGCGGCCAAGCAGGCCGAACTGCTCGCGCTGCCCAAGTTCCCGACCACCACCATCGGCTCCTTCCCACAGACACGCGAGATCCGCCAGGCGCGCAGGCAGTTCAAGGCGGCTGAGATCGACGCTGCGGCCTACACCGAGATCATGCGCGGCGAGATCGCCCGCTGCGTGCGCGAGCAGGAGGCGCTCGGGCTCGACCTGCTGGTGCATGGCGAGGCCGAGCGCAACGACATGGTCGAGTACTTCGGCGAGCAGCTCGCGGGCTACGCCTTCAGCCAGCTCGGCTGGGTGCAGTCCTACGGCTCGCGTTGCGTCAAGCCGCCGATCCTCTTCGGCGACATCAGCCGCCCGAAGGCGATGACGGTGGACTGGATCACCTATGCCCAATCGCTGACGGACAAGCCCATGAAGGGCATGCTGACCGGTCCGGTGACCATGCTCAACTGGTCCTTCGTGCGCGACGATCAGCCGCGCTCAGTCTCCTGCCGACAGCTGGCCCTGGCCATCCGCGAGGAGGTGCTGGACCTGGAGAAGGCCGGTGTCTGTGTGATCCAGATCGACGAGGCGGCACTGCGCGAGGGCCTGCCGCTGCGCCGCTCGCAGTGGCAGGACTACCTCGACTGGGCGGTCGACTGCTTCCGCATCACCGCCAACGGCGTGGCGGACGAGACCCAGATCCACACCCACATGTGCTACTCGGACTTCAACGACATCATTGCCTCGATCGCCGACATGGACGCCGACGCCATCACCATCGAGACCTCGCGCTCCGACATGGAGCTACTCGACGCCTTCGACGACTTCCAGTACCCCAATGAGATCGGCCCCGGCGTCTACGACATCCACTCGCCCAACATCCCGAGCGAGGCACACATGGTGGCGCTCATACAGAAGGCCGCGGAGCGCATTCCGGCCGAGCGCCTGTGGGTGAACCCGGACTGCGGCCTCAAGACCCGTCAGTGGAGCGAGGTGATCCCGGCGCTGACCAACATGGTCGCT
>JANQFI010000260.1 GCA_028277905.1 Chromatiaceae bacterium
AATCGGTCACGATCAATCGGAATCAGCGGTCACGTTCCGCCGGAATCGGCGGTCACGTTCAAACGTAATGGGTGGTCACGATGGGTCGGAATATGCAGATCCGCTCGGCGGTATGGCTGGGGAAGGGGAAACCGAAGCCGGTGACCAGCGTTGCGCAGGAGCCGGGCCTGGTGATCGACACCGAGACCGGCGAGGTGCTGGGCGATGCGGGTGAGGAGCCGGGGTCAGCCCCGGCACCGACATTGCGCAACGCCTCCGCCCCTTTAGCCGCCGAACCGCTGCGGCCCGAGCCCACCGCCTCGGAACCTGCCACCACCGAGCCGTTGCCGGCACAGGCGATCCCGCCGGCGCCGGCCCCCGACATTGCCGCCGAGGTCACGGATACCGAAGTCCTCATCGCCTTCGGTGAGCGCCGCTACCGCATCCGCGGCCTGGAGCGCAACCTGAGCTTCGCCGCCCTGAAGGTCAACCTGCTGGTCTCCAAGCCCGGCCTGGACAATACGCCCACCGTTCACGTGGACAGCCTGGATCTTTACAGCGCCAAGGTGAGAGGCCAGTACATCAAGCAGGCCGCCGCCGAGCTGGGCCTGCAAGAGGAGGTGATCAAGCGCGACCTGGGCCAGGTTCTGCTCAAATGCGAGGCCCTGCAGGAGCAGCGGCTAACCGGAGGAAAAGAGTCGCAGGAGAAGGCTGACGCCATGAGCGACGCCGAGCAGCAAGCGGCAGTGGCACTGCTCAAAGCCCCGGACCTGATGGATCGAATTGTTCGGGATTTCGCGCGTTGCGGCCTGGTGGGCGAGTCGGCCAATTTGCTCACGGCCTATCTGGCGGCCGTCTCCAGGAAGCTCGACCAGCCCCTGGCGATCCTCATCCAATCGACCAGTGCCGCTGGAAAATCCGCCCTGATGGAGGCGGTTCTGGACCTGATGCCCGAGGAAGAGCGGGTGCAGTACTCGGCCATGACCGGGCAGAGCCTGTACTACCTGGGCGAGACGGAATTGAAACACAAGATCCTCGCCATCGCGGAAGAGGAAGGCATGAGCGAGGCCGCCTATGCCCTGAAGCTGCTGCAGAGCCAAGGGGAGCTGACCATCGCCAGCACCGGCAAGGACCCGGTATCCGGGGAGCTCAAGACCCGCGAGTATCGCGTCGAAGGCCCGGTGATGATCATGCTCACCACCACCGCCATCGAGATCGACGAGGAGCTCAAGAACCGCTGCCTGGTGCTGACGGTCAACGAGAGCCGGGAGCAGACCCGCCGCCTGCTGGAGCTGATCCATGACATGGTTGCCGAGGCCTGCGAGAAGCAGTCCATGCAGCAAGCCGATTTCCGCTTTAGCCGCCGGCAGGTGCGCGAGCACATCCGTTGGAGCGACACCGCCCTGAAGGTCCACTTGGCGCGCCTGGTGGAGCTCGAATATTTGCTGGTGCATCGCGGTACACGGGGCAACAGCTTTGCCTACGAGCTGCGCTATCAGGGCGAAGGCGAGGACGGTCAAGCCTTCCTGTTGGGGCTGCTGGATACGGCCGAGCTGGGCCGGGGCCGGGAGTACGACGAGAATCGGTCAGGGCCGGAAGATGAACGGTCAGGGGAGCAGGGATTCCGGCCATGGTCCGGTCAGCCCCCGGTCAGGGAGTCGTCAGGGGATGGTCAGGACCGCAAAACTATCCCCGAGCCCAGGCAGGACAAGGCTTCCAGTGCATCGAATGACAATAAACCGAAAAAGCGTATTACCGGCTCAAAAAACAACGGCACGTCGTACCGTAGCGGCAGATCGGAGCCGGCGCCCACCACCCCGGCGATGCTGGCTCGAGGTGCTGAAATATGAATCGGCGCAAGCGCCCCGCAGCCCGGACCAAGCTCCCGGACCCGGCCGAGGCCTCAGGGATCTATCCGTACCTCACCGCCTTCCTCGAGGACTCCGCCGCCCAGGGCCTGAGCCCGCGCACAGTGCAGGTACGCGACGTAAACTTGCGCCGCTTCCTGCGCTGGTGCCTGGAGCGGGGCCTGGAGCACCCCCGGGACATCACCCGTCCGATCCTGGAGCGTTATCGCCGCCACCTCTACCACTACCGCAAGGCCGACGGCGAGCCGCTGGCCTTCGCCACCCAGCAGCAGCGCCTGGTGCCCATCAAGACCTTCTTCGCCTGGCTGACCCGCAACAACCACATCCTCTACAACCCGGCTTCGGAGCTGGAGCTGCCGCGCACCCATCGCCGGTTACCGAAGCACATCCTCACCTTGGATGAGATCGCACGCATCCGCCGCCAGACCAGCATCCAGGGTGAGCTCGGCATCCGCGACCGGGCCATCATCGAGACCTTCTACAGCACCGGGATTCGCAGGAGCGAGCTGATCAACCTCAAGCTCTACGACGCCGATACCCGCAACGGCACCCTGATGGTGCGCGAGGGCAAGGGCAGGAAGGATCGCCTGGTGCCGTTGGGCCGACTGGCGGCCCGCTGGATCGAGCGTTATCGCGACGAGGTGCGCCCCGGCCTGGTCATGGAGCCGGACGAGGGTTGGCTGTTCCTGCACCAGTGGGGCGAGCGCTTCGCCAAGAACCGCCTCGGCGACCTGATCAAGCGCTACCTGCGAGAAGCCGGCATCGAGGCAGCGGGCAGCTGCCACCTGTTCCGCCACGCCATGGCCACCCAGATGCTGGACAACGGGGCGGACATCCGCCACATCCAGGCCATCCTCGGGCATAGCCAGCTCTCCACCACCGAGATCTACACCCAGGTCAGCATCCGCCAGCTCCAGGAGGTGCACGCCCGGACCCATCCGGCGGACATCGAGGAAGACAGGTAAGCCTGGTGGTCGGCGGAACTTCGGACGTCCAGCCCGGACCTTGTGCCCCTCGGCCCGCCCGTCACGGCGCTTGCAGCGTCCGGCAAGGGGCGCGCCGCCAGTCCATGGCGCAAGTCACGCGGCTTGCAAGCCGGAGCAAGCGCCGCGCCGGGCTCCCACGGCCGTCCTTGGCCGGCTCCGGTCGAACTCGGTGGCCAAGGTCCAGACGCTCGGCGTCCTGCCTCGCGATTGCCCGCAATCCCTGTTTGGATCACCCCCATCCCCCTCAAGGGGGCTTTGGCGGGCAAGTCACGTAACGCCGGGTTATGCGCCAAGTGTCCTACTTGTGCGGCGGGGGCCGGGCCGTCCTGGCCCGGCTGGATCCCCGCCCGCATAACCGGCGCTATGTGAAATGCCCGCGGGTCCATCCCTGTCCCCACAAGGTGCGCCGTTCCCGACGGCGCCGACCGATTTAGATGCCGTCCTTGGCAGTTGCGGTTGCGCGCTCCCGGCGCGCTTGGCCCTCGGCTCTTGGGCGCTGCGCGCGGGCCAAACAGCGGCCCGTGCTCGTTCGCCCAAGCCCCAAGGGCCAGTGCGGATTCACATTCCCGCCCGCCCATGCGTCAGGGCCGCAGCGGCTGCAGCCGGCGCAAACACCGCGCCGTCTTCCGCTCTCCCCGCGACCCTGCCGCCCCCGATGCCGATGGGTTCCGGAGCAAACGGCCTTCCTGCACATGCTCCCAGGCTAGCACCGTGCTCGAACCGTCAAGGCCAAGCCCTGCAGGTGCTCCGTTCGTTCCTCGCTGCGCAGCCTTGACGGCCCTGCGCGCGGCGCTGGTTGGCAAGCATGTCCAGAAAGTCCTTCTGGGCTGTGACCAGCCAGTGGAGAAAACACCATGACACACACCATCACCCTCGAGCTGCCCGCCGAATTCATCGCGCTGTGCGAGGAAGACGGAACCGATCCGCAGACCGTCCTGCGCGGCTTCATCGCCGACCTGTGCGAGATCATGAACTGGGCCAGTGATCCACGCGAAGACGGCTACTGCAGCAACGGCTCGGACGAACGGATGATGGCGCGTGCCTACTATGAACGGGTCGGCTACCCGTACTGGAAGCAGTACCGCTAACCCGCAGCGCCGGGGACAATCCCCGGCTCTTTAGCCGCCCCCAGCCGCGGCTCGAAGCGGCTAAAAGAAGAATCCATCGCCGCCAGATCAACCGACCGGCGCCTGCCGCCCACCCCCTGCCACCCTCCGCGCGTTCCACCTCTCGCCGGCGCCGCCTTCCTCGAGCACCGATCGAGCCAAGCTCGCCTCTACCGCAAATCGCCTCTGCAAGCCAAAAACCGCGTCTAGGCGATTTTTTCGAAATCCGCACCTCGCGTCGGCAAAATCCGCTTGTAACCGGCTCACCGCACAGGGAAAATCGTCTCGTCGGCCGAAACCGGTCGTAGGGGCGAAAACATTACAACTACTTCCGGGACTACGACCCAAGCATCGGGCGGTACATCGAGAGCGATCCGATTGGGTTGGATGGAGGACTGAATACGTACCTCTACGCCAACGCAAATCCAGTTCGCTTTGCAGACCCGAGTGGAGAGAATCCGCTAGCAGGAGCTACCTGGGGCGGCAATATTGGCACCGCAATCGGAGCCCCATTAGGTGGGCCGATCGGCGGTGGAATCGGAAGAGCTGTTGGATCAGCTATTGGCGCCGGTATTGGCTATGGAATAGCCAGAATGTGCAGCGACGACAATGAAGATGATCGAGAAGAGCGTTGTGATAAGCAATATTACGAGGTAGACATACCGACCTGCCGTGGTATTTCAAGAAGTCGTGGTTCAGCAGCTGCGCGACGTTGTTATGCTTCGGCAACAGAAAGATACGCTGCATGTTTGGCAGGCCGACCAATGCCTCCGCTTGATACTTACAATAATTGATTATGTCCTATCTACGTGAGCTAAATGTTTTTATCGAGGAAGACGGTCAGAAAAGACCGTTTCCCTTGGTAATTACTACGCCAGAAAAGACACCGGGTGCGGATGACTATTTCTGTAGCATCCATGCCCCCGTGCTATTCAAACGAGATAAGAGCATTCATGGCGTAGATGCTAAGCAAGCAGAAGAGTTAGCGATTAAGTTTGTTAATGATTTGTTGTCAGGTAGGCGATTAATTGATGAAAACGGTAAGCCGTTAGTTTTTCAGTGAATACTCCACCCCGAAAAGGTGAAGATTTATTTTAGCCGGGTAGGGTGCACTCCGCGGGGGATAAGG
>JANQFI010000431.1 GCA_028277905.1 Chromatiaceae bacterium
GCAGCGGGCGCATAGTCGAGTTCTGTGCCCGCTGCCGCGACGCAGAAGGCGGGCGAAAAGACAAGCCAGGCGGTATGTTTGTTGACAGAAATCGCCTTAGTCCGGCGTCGGTCACAGAGGCACGCCGGCCAGGTCGAGCCGCCGCTCGATACGCTCGACGGGGCGGGGCAGCAGCAGGTACTGCCGGATCCCCACGCGCAGCGCATCGCGCGCTGCAGGCAACAGGCGCAGCGCCTTCATGGGGACGCGCCAACAAGACGCAGCGAGGCCCCGGCGCGCAGCCGTTTGGCCGCCGCGTACTCCTCGTCCGTCATCTGGCTGCCGACGACGTTGCGGAGCTGATCGGCGTCGCGATCGCCTTGCTCCACCGCGAGCGACAGCCAGTAGTGCGCCTGCGCCAAGTCGATGGCCACGCCGCGGCCCTCGGCGTAGATGAGTCCGAGGGCGTACTGGGCATCGACCTCTCCCCGCTCGGCGGCCTCGCGCACCGGCGCGACCTTGCTCGGGTCGTTGCGCAGCAGAATCAGGTCTTTGAGATAACTGTTGTCGGGCATGGTGGCGCTGGCTGGTTGACCGATCCGGTTGCCTTGGAAGTGCGGGCGGAGCTCGGGGCAGACCAGGGTCGAGCAAGATGCTGCCGACGGCCGCCGGTTTCCGCACCGGATCCACAGGGTCCTGTCGTTTGGGCGCAGCCCTATGAGCACCGAGCCCCTAGCCCTCGGCCCCTGATGTCGAGGGCGTCTCGTAGCTTGCCAGCAGCGCATCATAGGCGTCGAAGCCGACGATCGACCTCAGCCGCTCGAAGCTCACCCGGTACTTGGGAGTCTGCCCGGCAGCCAGCTGCGCCAGCGCCACTTGCATGGCGTGCACGGCACAGCCGAGCAGGGTGAGTGGATAGGCTGCGATGCTATAGCCCAACTCCGAGAGCCTGGGCACGGGCAGCAGTGGTGTGATGCCGCCCTCCAGCATATTGACCATGTGCAGACCCGGCACTTCGCGGCAGCAGCGAGCCATCTCGGCCTGGTCCCGCGGCGCCTCCAGAAAGAGCAGGTCGGCGCCGAGGTCGGCAAAGGCCTTGAGCCGGTCGATGGCCTCGGTGAGTGCCCGCTCGGGCCCCAGGCTCGCTTCCAGTGCGCTGCGGGCATCGGTGCGGGCGACTATGACCATATCCGCACCTTGTTCGCGGGCGCTGACGGCGGCGCGCATGCGCCGCCGCGCCTCCGTCGCGGCGACCACCTCTTTGACGCCGGTGTGGCCGCAGCGCTTCGGCGCCACCTGGTCTTCGATCATCAATCCGGCAAAGCCGGCGCGGGCGAATTGCGCCACGGTACGGTGCACATTGACGGCATTACCGTGGCCTGTGTCGCCGTCGCCAATGACGGGGATGGACACGGCATCGCAGATGGAGCGGCCCTGGTCGAGCATTTCGGTGACGGACAGCAGGCCGGTGTCCGGCAACGCCGCCCGAGCAGCGGACACGGCAAAGCCACTCATGAAGGTCAGCGGGAAGCCCGCCTGCTCCACCAGCCGAGCGGACAGGCCGTCGAAGCAGCAGGGCATCGAACGGCAGCCAGGCTCACGCAACAGCGCGCGTAGCCGGGCGACCGGCGAATCGCCAGGGGGAGGATTACGCACAGAGTCGGGCACCAGCCTCCGCGCTGCCGGGCCGGAGCACGCCGGAAAGCCCCTGGCTCAGCTCTTGACCCAGTTTCCGAAGTTCTCGGTGCTCTTCTCTTCGCCGTCGGCGTAGCCCGCCTCGTAGGCCTCGGTGAGACGCTGGTCCTCGCGCTTGGGATTTTGCAGGAAGCCGCACTGCCAGCCCTGCACATATTCGTCGTCGACACCCAGCTGTTCCATCTTGGTCACGGCGTCGTAATAGAACTGGTTCATCTCCGCTCTCCGAAATCGAGTGTGATCACTCTATTGCTGATGAGATAGCTGACCGATGGGCACGCTTCGCCACGTCTGGCCCAGGGTCTCGATACATGGTGGGAGCCCTGCCCGCGGCCAGTGAGCGCGGCCGCAACCGGCGGCTTCGGGAGGGCGCTCTGTACCGGTGCCTTCCCCGAGCGGCGTATTCAGCCGAACGAATAAGCATACCGTTCTTTGCTAATGCGTTCCACTGCGAGTGCGCGCTCCACCGCTCGTGGCCCTGCGAGCGACCCTCTGCAGACGTCGCGCTTGCGAGCGGCGCAGGCGCACACCAATTACCATCCTTAGTGCCGCAACCGGACGCTGGTGCCCCGCCGGGAGCCCCCGGTCAGGACTCCCGAAGCGGCGCCGACGCCACGCCACTGGAGATCGCCCCGCATGCGCCCCGCCCACTTACTCCGAGTCCTCGAGCGCGAATTCACCAGTACCGCCGCAGGCCACCACACGCCGGTGATGCTTTGGGGGCCTCCGGGCGTCGGCAAATCGCAGATGGTGGCGCACATCGCCGAAGGGCACCGCGTGCCGATCATAGACGTCCGCCTGTCGCAGATGGAGCCGAGCGACCTGCGCGGCATCCCGTTCCGCGTCGGCGAGCAGGTGGAATGGGCGGTGCCGGCGATCCTGCCGGACACCGAGCGCCATGGCCGATCTGGCATCCTGTTCCTGGACGAGATCACGTCCGCACCGCCGGCGGTCTCCGCCGCCGCCTATCAGCTGATCCTGGACCGCCGGCTCGGCGAGTACCAGGTGCCGGAGCACTGGGCGATCTTCGCCGCCGGCAACCGCCAGGGCGACCGCGGCGTCACCTACAGCATGCCGGCGCCGCTAGCCAACCGCTTCTCGCACTTCGAGGTGGAAACACACCTGGACGACTGGGTGGCCTGGGCCTACGCCACCGGCATCGATGAGCGCATCATCGCCTTCCTGCGCTTCCGCCCGGAGCTCCTGTTCGACTTCGATCCGGCGCACAACCCGGTGGCCTTCCCGTCACCGCGCTCCTGGGAGTTCGCGCACCGGGCGTTGAAGAAGTTCGAGGACGAGCCGCAGCTCCTGCAGGGGACGCTGCAGGGCTGCGTCGGTCCGGCGGCGGGTATCGAGGTGACCGCCTTCGTCAACAGCCTGGATCAGATGCCGGACCTGGACGCCATCTGCGCCGGCAACGAGGTCTCGGTGCCGCGCGAGATCGACCTGCAATACGCCGTCGCCGCCGCCCTGGTGGGCAAGGCCATCCGCGCCAAGGACACCGCCGACGGCCAGCAGGTGATCGGCAACATCCTCGCCTATGCCGGGCGCTTTCCGCAGCGGGAGATGGGCGTGATGCTGGTGTCTGACCTGCACCGCGCGGTCGGCAACGAGTTGTTCGAGGTGCCTGCCTTCGCCGATTGGGCGACCGCGGTCGCCGACGTCATGCTGTACGAATGAGGACCTAGGGTCCAGGGACCAGCGGCCAGAGGCTGGAGGCGGCGCAAGCGCCTGCCGGCGCCGAGACAGGAGCAACCATGACCGACACCGCCGACATCGATCTCACCGCCATCGAGACCAAGCTGGCCTCGGCGCGCACGCGGCTGATCCTGGACACGCCCTTCCTCGGCGCCCTGGTGCTCAGGCTGCCAATGAAGGCCGCGGACGCCAACTGGTGCCCGACCACGGCCACGGATGCACGCAGCTTCTATTACAACCCCAGGTACATCGAGGGGTTGTCGCTGGACGAGACCCAGTTCATGCTCGCCCACGAGGCCTTGCACTGCGCGCTCTCACACTTCGCCCGCCGCCAGCACCGTATCAAGCACCGCTGGGACCTCGCCTGCGATCACGCCATCAATCCGTTACTGGTCGACGATGGCCTGAAGCCGCCGCCGAACGCGCTCCTGATGCCCATGTACAAAGGCATGACGGCGGAAGAGATCTACCCGCTGCTGGACGACAACGACCAGTCCGAGACCCTGGACACCCACGCCTACGACAGTGAGCTCGAAGGCGGCCAGCAGGGCGAGTCCGGCGACCTCGACGAGCACAGCATCCAGCAGCGGCAAGGGTCCCGCGGCGAGCAGGGTAAGGACGCCGAGCGCGGCGGCGGGGAGCCCAGGGCCGACGCCATGCCGGCAGCGGGCACCGGCAGCCAGACCCGCGGCGAGCAGAGCCACGCGGGCTCCGCTGCGGTGCAGATCGAGGCCGCACCGGAGCAGGGTCCGGACGGTTCTGCCGATGCCCCGGCGCCGCTGACTCCGGACGAGCGCGAGACACTACAGGTGCAGTGGCAGCAGCGCATGGCCGGCGCGGCTCAGCAGGCTATGCAAGCCGGCAAGCTGCGCGGTGAGCTCAAGCGTATGATCGACCATCTGCTGCAGCCGCAATTGCCCTGGCGCATGCTCCTGGCCCGCTACATGAACAGCATCACCCGTGAGGACTACAGCTGGTCGCGCCCGTCCCGCCGCGAAGGGGACTACATCATGCCCAGCCTGCGCAGCCACCAGCTCGACCTGGTGGTGGCCGTCGACACCTCGGGCTCCATCAAGGACAGCGAGATGCAGGAGTTCATCGACGAGGTGGACGCCCTGAAGGCGCAGGTGCGCGCACGCGTCACCCTGCTGCCCTGCGACGCCAGCCTGTGCGAAGGGGCGCCCTTCGCGTTCGAGCCTTGGGAGCAGTTCCAGCGGCCGCAGCACATCGGTGGTGGGGGCGGCACCAGTTTCCGGCCCGTCTTCCAGTGGGTCGAGCAGCAGGGGCTCCGACCGGATCTACTGGTCTACTTCACCGACGCCAACGGACAGTTCCCGGGGTGCGAGCCAACGTACCCGGTCATCTGGTTGGTGAAGGGTCGCAGCGAGGTTCCCTGGGGGCAGCGTATCCAACTGAATTGATGCCTGCTGCCGCTCCTCCACCGACAGCCCGCAATGGACCGCGGAAGCGCCAGCGCCCGAGGCGACCGCGGCTTGCACGAAATTTGTGCACTTTCGTCCGGTCGCGAGGGCACAATGGGCGGGACCTCGTCCGTGCTGAGCCGCGCTCCTGGGCTTGACGACCTCCGATTCGGCATGCTGATCCATCCCGATCCCGCCTGCAATGGACTGCGCAGGGCATACTGAGCATCCTGAGGCGGGCCTTGTTGAGGCACTAGGCGAAGCAAGTCCGGCATGCGGCATGTCCCATTCTCCTAAGGCGATTGCCGGAAACAAACATACCGAATGGCGCAGGATTCTCGTCCGCCTTCGCGAAGCGGCAGCGCGTGCATAGTCGTTCTCTGTGCGCGTTGCC
>JANQFI010000288.1 GCA_028277905.1 Chromatiaceae bacterium
CGGCAGCGGGCACAGAGCTCGACGATGCGCCCGCTGCCGCTCCTTGAAGGCGAGCGAAAATCCTGCGCCATTCGGTATGCTTGTTTCCGGCAATCGCCTGAGCCGTCGGTCCTGTTGCGCCGCGGTGACGCGGGAAGCACTGCCGGCGTGGCGATCTGTGACAAGACCCTCACCCGGGTGCTTCCCGCCGCCCAACGCTCGGTATGCCCGTGCCAAAGTCCGGCATTCGGCTGCATCGGGATCGGGGTGGATTCCGGTCCCGATCTCGATCTCGATAACCATGCGTGCGTCCTAGGCTCGTCTCGACGGCTGGTCTCGCCTCCGCCACGCGGCATGCGCCCGTCCCGTCCCGATACCCCTGCATGGCCCTGTCCAGCCCTGACCTGCTGAAGGCGCTCGAGCCCCGCGCCGCCCGCTGGCTCAAGCTCAGCGTGGCGCTGGGGCTCGGTGGCGGCCTGTTGATCATCCTTCAGGCCTGGCTGCTGGCGCGGATCATCGACGCCGTGGTCTTTGCCGCCGCCGGGCTCAGGGAGGTCCAGGGCTGGCTCTGGCCCTTGCTGGGCATCTTCCTGTTACGCGCCGGAATCGGCTGGGCGAGCGAGCAGACGGCCTTTCGCGCCGCGGCGGCGGTGAAGCTGGCGCTGCGCGCGCGGGTGGTGCGGCACATCCATGCGCTGGGGCCGTCCTGGCTCGCCGGGCAGCGCAGCGGCGCGCTGTCGGAGGACTTGACACGCGGCATCGACAATCTGCAGGACTACTACGCGCGCTACCTGCCGGCCATGTCCCTGACCCTGTTGATCCCGCTCGCTATCCTCCTGGTGGTGCTACCGCTGGACTGGCTGTCAGCTTTGGTCATGCTGTGCACTGCACCCCTGATCCCGGTCTTCATGATCCTGATCGGCCAGGGCGTCGAGATCCTGAGCCAGCGCCAGTGGCGGCAACTCGCACGCATGGCGGCCCATTTTCTGGATGTGATCCAGGGGCTGAGCACGCTCAAGCTCTTCAACGCCAGCCGGCGTGAGGCGGCCGTCATCGCCAGCATCTCCGACGCCTACCGCCACAGCACCATGGAGGTACTGAGACTGGCCTTTCTGAGCTCCGCGGTGCTGGAGTTCTTCTCCACACTGGGCATCGCTATCGTCGCCGTGCTCATCGGCTTCCGGCTCTACCAGCTCGACCTACCGCTGCCGGACCTGCTCGCCCCACCCGAGGTCAGCTTCTTCGCCGGCTTCTTCGTGCTCTTACTGGCGCCGGAATTCTACCTGCCCTTGCGCAGCCTCGGCACCCACTACCACGGCCGCTTGGAGGCCATCGCCGCCGCCGAGCGCTTGGCCGTGATCCTCAACACACCACTGCCGGAGCGCCGCCCGTCCGCAGCGGCGCCGCTACCTCAGGACGCAGGCCTCGCCGTGCGCTTCCAGGACATCCACTTCCGCTATGCGGCCGGCCGCGAGGCGCTGGCGGGTGTCAGCTTCGACATCGCACCCGGCGAGCGCATCGCCTTGGTGGGCCCGAGCGGTGCCGGCAAGACCACGGTGGCGAGCCTGCTGCTCGGCTTCGTGCGGCCCACCGAGGGGAGCATCCTGGTGGACGGGCGCAACCTGAATGACCTGGACCTGGACCATTGGCGGCGCCTCCTCGCCTGGGTGCCGCAAAGCCCAAGGCTCTTCGCCGGCAGCATTCGCGACAACATCCGCCTCGGCACGCCGGACGCCGACGACGACGCCGTGCGCGCCGCCGCCACGCGCGCCTTCGCCACCGAGCTCATCGAGACCCTGCCCCATGGGTACGACACCCATGTCGGCGAGCGCGGCGCTGGGCTCTCGGGTGGCCAGATCCAGCGCATCGCCCTCGCCCGGGCATTCCTGCGGGATGCGCGACTGGTGGTGCTGGACGAGGCCACCGCGAGCCTCGACCCCAGTAGCGAAGCGGCCGTGCAGCGGGCCATGGACGCACTCGCCGTCGGCCGCAGCATGCTGGTGATCGCGCATCGGCTCGCCACCGTTCGGAACGCGGACCGCATCCTGGTCATCGACAACGGGCGCGTCATCGAGCAGGGCGACCACGCCAGCCTGAGCGCCCGCGACGGGCCCTACCGGCGCATGGTGCGGCTGCTGGAGGCGGCGGCGTGACGGAGCTCAAGCGCCTCTGGCAGCTCTTCCGGCCCCACCGCACCTGGATGCTGGGCGGCTTCCTGATGGCGCTGGTGACCCTGCTCGCGAACGTGACCCTGATGGCCATCTCCGGTTGGTTCATCACCGCCATGGCCGTGGCGGGGGCCGCCGGCGTGACCATGAACTACTTCACGCCGGCGGCCATCATCCGTGCCAGCGCCATCGCCCGCACCGCCGGGCGCTATTTCGAGCGACTGGTCAGCCACGACGCCACCCTGCGCCAGCTCGCCGGCTTAAGGGTCTGGTTCTATCGGCAACTGGAGCCGCTGGCGCCTGCGCGGCTGCAGCAATACCACAGCGCCGATCTGCTCTCACGCATCCGCGCCGACGTCGACGCGCTGGACAACTTCTACGTCCGGGTGTTGGTGCCCGTGCTGGTGGCGGTGACGGCCGGCATCGGGTTCTTCGTATTCGCGACCTTGTTCCACCCGGGTCTGGGTTTCCTGCTGCTGGCCATGCTGCTGCTGGCGGGTGTCGCCATGCCCTGGCTCACCCGGCGGCTCGGCGTCGAGCCCGGGCGGCGGCTGGTGGAGATGCGGGCGGAGCTGCGCCGGCTGGCCGTGGACGGGACCCAGGGCCTCTCGGAGCTCTTGGTCTACGGCGCCGCCGATGCCCATGCGGCGCGCCTGGACGCCGCGAGCCGGGAGCTCGTCGCCCGCCAGCAGGCCATGAGCCGCATCCAGGGCCTGTCCGTCGGCGCCGTGGGTCTGTGCGCGAACCTCGCCCTGTTCGGCGTGCTCTGGCTCGGTATTCCGCAGGTCACGGCGGGCACCCTGCCGCCACCGCAACTGGCCATGCTGGCGCTGTTCGCGCTGGCGGCATTCGAGGTCGTGGCGCCGCTGCCGCTCGCCTTCCAGCACCTGGAGCAGACGCTCACGGCCGCGCGGCGGCTGTTCGCAGTCGTGGACACCGAGCCCGCGGTGAGCGACCCGCCGGGGCCGTCACCCTGGCCGGCCCGCCAGGATATCGCGATCCGCGATCTCCGCTTTGCCTACCCCGGTGCCGGACGGCCGGCCCTGGACGGGCTCAATCTGCACGTGCGCGAGGGCAGCCGCACCGCCCTGGTCGGCACCTCGGGCTCGGGCAAGACGACGCTCTTCAACCTGCTGTTGCGCTTCTGGGCACCGGATGCCGGCGAGATCCGGCTGGGTGGCGCAAGCCTCGCCGAGCTCCGCGGCGAGGATGTCCGCGAGCACATCGCCCTGGTCTCGCAGCACACGCATCTCTTCGACGCCAGCATCCGCGAGAACCTGCTCCTGGCGGCACCGGATGCGCCACAGGCCAAGCTGGAGCAGGCCTGCCGCACCGCCCAGATCCACGACTTCATCGCCGCGCTTCCGGACGGCTATGACACCTGGGTGGGCGAAACCGGTGCACGTCTTTCCGGCGGGCAGGCTCGACGCATTGCAATCGCCCGTGCACTGCTGCGTGATGCGCCCGTGCTGCTGCTGGACGAGCCCACCGAGGGCCTCGACGCCGGCACCGAGCGCGCGGTGATGGACGCCCTGCGGGACCTGATCGCCGGCCGCACCCTGCTGATGATCACCCATAGACCCTCGGCGCTAGCGGACATGGACCGCATCCTGGTGCTGCACCGAGGGCGGATCGTCGAGCAGGGCACCCATGCCGAGCTACTCGGCGCCGAGCACTATCCGCGGCTGCTGGGCCTGGATACGGCCCTCGGCGGATCGGCTATAGCGGCACCCTGAAGGGCAGGGTCATCAGGACGGTCCAGATACCGCAGTTGCGACACGAAGAAGACGAAGCATAGCCCCTGGCGCCTCTATCCGCCCGCCTTCTGCGTCTGGCCAACAGTTCTTTCAGTCGCCGCCCGTCAGCGCCGGCGCTAGCCACATCAACGCCGCATCGACCGGGGCTTCCGGCGCGTTGGCAGGCAGTACGATGGTGCCGCCACCGGTCCGCCAGTGCAGTGTGCTGCCGCGGGCCTGCGCGACGGGCTCGCCGAGACCGTTACGGAGCGACTCGGTGAGCAGGCCGTGATAGTGCAGGCGATAATCGAGCCTTAGTGCCGTGAGTCGCCCGGCACCGTAATGCAGTGCCGCCCGTCGCGCCGGCAGGCCATTGAAGGACGCGATCTCCGCAGCGCAAACGCGCGCGCCCAGGGCGCTTGGCCGGTCCGCGCACTGGAATTCCACTTTCGGGAACTGCTCGGCGATGTCGGCCTCGGTCACGGTGCCGGTCAAACGGTCGTAGGCGATATTGAAGCTCGGCTTGCCCAGGATGTGCAGAATGAAGAGATCGCTGCGCCGACGGCCGTCCTCGGTGAGCACGAGCCAATAAAAGGGACCGATGACGACCACGAGCGCCAGCAGCAGCTTATAGAGTCGAGGTAGCTGGAAACGCATAGCGGATGCATTGTAGCCGCCGGCGCCGGCATGCACCCGCCGAGCTGCCCCTGCGTGGGGGCATTGCGGCCGCATCGCTGGCGCCTGAGCCTGGATCGCGGCGGGGACGCTGCCGCCAGGGTTCCAGTGCGGATAGAGTGCGGACAGGTCACCTCACCCAGCCGATACCGACAGCGCGATGCCCGACGCCGCCCCGAACGCTCCCCAGCACACCCCGATGATGCAGCAATACCTGCGCATCAAGGCGGAGTACCCGGACATGCTGCTGTTCTACCGCATGGGGGACTTCTACGAGCTGTTCTTCGCCGACGCCGAGCGCGCCGCATCCCTGTTGGATATCACGCTCACCAGGCGTGGTCAGTCCGCAGGCAAGCCCATCCCGATGGCCGGCGTACCCTACCACGCCGCCGAGAGCTACCTGGCCAAATTGGTGCGTGCCGGCATCTCGGTGGCTATCTGCGAGCAGCTGGGCGACCCCGGCAGGTCCAAGGGGCCCGTGCAGCGCAAGGTGATGCGTGTAGTGACGCCCGGTACCCTCAGCGACGAGGCGCTGCTGGATGATCGCCGCGAGAACCTGCTCTGCGCCATCGCCGAGGCCGGCTCCGACGCCGGCCCTGCTGCCGGAGCGACCGGCGGTGTCGCCGGCGGGCACTTCGGCGTCGCCGTGCTGGAGCTCGCCAGTGGCCGTTTCACGGTGCTGGAGCTCGAGGGTGAGAGCGCGCTGCTGGCCGAGCTGGAGCGTCTGCGACCAGCGGAGCTGTTGCTCGCCGAGGACAGCACCCTGCCGGAGCGCCTGCACCCGGGCCCCGCGGCAGGCACAGGTGGTATCACGCGCCGCCAAGCCTGGCTGTTCGATGCCGACAGTGCCGAGCGATTGCTGTGCCGGCAATTCGGCACGCGCGACCTCAGGGGCTTCGGCTGCACAGACCTGCGACTCGCAGTCGGTGCGGCCGGCTGCCTGCTGCAATACGTGCAGGATACCCAGGGCTCTGCCCTGGCGCACCTGCGCGGCCTTACCACCGAGCGCCGCGACGACGCGCTGATTCTGGACGCCGCCACCCGCCGCAACCTGGAGCTGCTCAGGCCACTGCGAGGCGAAGCTGGGCACACCCAGGCTGGGCGCGCCGAGCAACAGACCTTGGCCGGCATCATGGACGCCACCTGCACCGCCATGGGCACCCGACTGCTCAGCCGCTGGATCGGCCGGCCGCTGCGCGACGCTGCGGCGGCCCGACGCCGGCATGACGCGGTGGAGACGCTGCTGGCAGACAGCGTGCGCACGCCCCTGCGCGACGCGCTCGCCGCCATCGCGGATGTGGAACGCATCGTCGCCCGCATCGCGCTCGGCAGTGCGCGCCCGCGGGACCTGACGGCGCTGCGCGATGCCCTGGGGCGGCTGCCGGCACTGCGAGCCGCGCTGAGAGATACCGATCCCGCGGCGCCGGACCACCCACTGCTGCAGGATCTGGCCGCCGACCTGGGCGAGCACGCCGAAACCCGTGCCTTGCTGAGCCGCGCCCTGGTCGAGACCCCGCCGGTGCTGATCCGCGACGGCGGCGTGCTGGCGCCCGGCTTCGACCCCGAGCTGGACGAGCTGCGCCAACTGGCCGAGCACGGTGACCGCTTCCTGTTGGAGCTCGAGCAGCGCGAGCGCGCGCGCACCGGTATCGCCGCCCTCAAGGTCGGCTACAACCGCGTGCACGGCTACTATATCGAGCTGGGCCGCAGCCACGCGGACAGCGTGCCGGCGGACTACCAGCGTCGCCAGACGCTGAAGGGCAGCGAGCGCTACACCACCCCGGAGCTCAAGCGCTTCGAGGACCAGGTGCTCTCGGCCCGGGAGCGCGCGCTGGGGCTGGAGAAGTCCCTCTACGACGAGCTGCTTGGCACCCTCGCGGCATCGATCGCGGAGCTCCAGCGCGCGGCCGCGGCCTTGGCCACGCTGGACGTGCTGGCGGGCCTTGCCGAGCGCGCCGCGACGCAGCAGTGGCGCCGCCCGGACCTCTGCGACGAGGTCCTCATTGACATCGCCGACGGCCGTCATCCGGTCGTCGAGGGCGTGCTTGCCGCCAGGGGTGGCGAGCCCTTCATCCCCAACCCGGTGCGGCTGGACGACGCCCGACGCATGCTGGTGATCACGGGCCCCAACATGGGCGGCAAATCGACCTTCATGCGTCAGACCGCGCTCATCGTACTCATGGCCTACGCGGGCAGCTTCGTGCCCGCCGCAGCGGCGCGCATCGGGCCGGTGGACCGCATCTTCTCGCGCATCGGTGCCGCGGATGACCTTGCCGGCGGACGCTCGACCTTCATGGTGGAGATGGAAGAGACCGCGAGCATCCTCCACAACGCCACCGACCGGAGTCTGGTGCTGATGGACGAGATCGGCCGCGGCACCAGCACCTTCGACGGGCTGTCGCTGGCCTGGGCCTGCGGTGTAGAGCTGGCGACTCGGGTGCGCGCGCTGACCCTGTTCGCGACGCACTACGTCGAGCTGACGGCCCTGCCGCAGGAGCACGCAGGCATCGCCAACCTGCACCTGGACGCGGTGGAGCACGGCGAGCGCATCGTCTTTCTGCACAGCGTCCGCGAGGGCCCTGCGAACCAGAGCTACGGGCTGCAAGTGGCCGCCCTCGCCGGCGTCCCGGCGGCGGTCATCGAGCGCGCCCGGGAGCGGCTGCGAGCGCTGGAGGAGCAGGCAGCGGAGCCCGCCGCCGCACCAGCGGGCGCAGCCCGACCTACCCAGCTCAGCCTCTTCGCGCCCGCTGCGCCACATCCCGCGATCGCCGCCTTGGAGGCATTGGACCCGGATGGGCTTACGCCCCGCAGGGCACTGGAGGCGCTCTACCGACTGAAGCAGATGCTCTAGCGACGACCAGGCGTCGAGCTACGCCTCGTCCCCGGCACCGGCGGCGATGTGGCTCACCGCATTGACGCGCACCAGCGCCAGGGTGATGTTGTCCGTACCACCGTTCTCGATGGCATAGTGCACCAAAGCATCGGCGGCGATGCCGAGCCCGCCCTTGGCGGCGTCCAGCACCGCACGCAGGTCTTCACCTGCCACCATGCCGCTCAGCCCATCGGTGCAAAAGAGATAGATGTCGCCGACGGCGAGATCGGTGACGGCCGTCGTGGCCACAACATAGGGTGCGGAGCCGACGGCACGCGTCAGCACATTCTCGTTGATGCCATAGTCGCGGGCCTCCTCCAACGACGGGAAGAAGCCCTGGTCTACGACCTCTTGGATGAAGGAGTGGTCCTTGGTCAGCTGCGCCAGCTCGCGATTGCGCAGGCGGTACAGCCGGGAATCGCCCACGTGGGCGTGGACGAGCCAGTCGCAGCCGAGGTAGCCCATGACCACTGTGGTGCCCATGCCCGCGCATCCCTCGCGGCTGCGGGCGAGGTCGACGATGGCGCCATTGGCCTCGTTGATGGCCGCTTCGGCCAGCAACTGCGCCCGCCGTGGCTCGTCTACCGGCGGCGGCTGGCGCAAAAAGCGCTCGCTGATGATGCGTGCGGCGGTCTCGCTGGCCACATCCCCTGCACTCGCACCGCCAATGCCGTCGGCCACCACAACGACGCCAAGCTCTGGCACGCAGACCACGGCATCTTCATTGCGGACACGCACCCGTCCACGGTCGCTGCGCCACGCAAACTCCAGCGGCGGCTTGGCGACGACGGTGTCGCCAGTGGTAACGCGAGCGCTCGCGCGCACGTCCGTGCTCAGTTCGTGGCCGCGGCCTGCTCGAGCAGGGCGGCAAGCCGTTTCGGCTCCACGTAGCCCGGCACCATCGCGCCATTGTCGAGGACGATGGAGGGGGTGCCGCGGATGCCCATGAGCTGGCCCAGCTCCATGTGCTTCGCCACCGGGTTACGACAGGACTTCTTCGGCATCTTCGCGCCGGCTTTGGCGCGGGTCATGGCCTCCTGGCGGTCGTCGGAGCACCACACGGAGACCGCCTTGTCGAAGGACACCGAGCTCTCGCCCGAGCGCGGGTAGAACAGGTAGCGCACGCTGATGCCCTCATCGGCATAGGCACCCATCTGATTGTGCAGCCTGCGGCAGTAGCCGCAGTCGATGTCGGTGAACACCGTGATGGTGTGCTTCGGCGACGGCGCATCGAAGATGACCATGCTGTCCTCGCCGATCGCGTCGATGGCGCGCAGCCTGGCGCCAGTGCGGGCGCTCTCGGTGATGTCCTCGCGGGTCTTGAGGTCCACCACGGCGCCGTCGATCAGGTAGCGCCCGTCACCGGTGACGAACATGACCTGCGGGCCGATCTCCACCTGATAAAGACCTTCCATCGGCGTCGCCTTCACGCTGGTGGGCTTGTACTGGGGCAGCACCCTGGCGAGGGCCGCGCGAATGTTGGCGGCTTCATCGGCCCATGCGGCAGTGGCCGCCAGCGTCATGGCGGCGAGGCCCAGCTCAGCGAAGCGTTTGATCATGCAATAACCTCAGAGTGATGTTGGTCTTCGATCAGGATCGGGCCTGGCCCCGTGGCACTGGGTCCAGTGATGGTCGGTGCCTGACCTGGGTGCAGGCCAGCGGCGATTCCCAGTCCTCGGCCTCGAGCGCGGCGATGGCCAGTTGCAGCTCGTCGCACCGCAGGCGGGTTTCAGATTGAACCATGGCATGGACAGCCTCGTTAGGGCGTTGCTGGTTGCTGTGTGATCCTGGGCAGGCCGCCGTGTGCTATGCGCAGGCCGGTGGCGCCGGGTCTGGCCGAGTCGGCTCAAGCCGGAAACCATAGTGGAATGGACGGACAACGTCCACTGCCGCCGGACGGCCACCGGCCACCTTATTGGGCCACCCTGTTGGACCACTAGGTCGGGCCACCCTGTTGGGCCACCAGGTCGGACCACCAGGTCGGGCCAGCAGGTCGGCCATTCACCCGCGCGGGTGATGCCGGGCATGCAGCTGCTTGAGCCGCTCGCGCGCCACATGCGTATAGATCTGGGTGGTAGACAGGTCGCTGTGGCCGAGCAGCATCTGCACCGTGCGCAGATCGGCACCATGGTTCAGCAGGTGGGTGGCGAAGGCGTGGCGCAGGGTATGCGGTGACAGCGGCTTGGCGATGCCGGCGGCGACCGCGTAGCGCTTGATGAGCTGCCAGAACGCCTGCCGGGTCATGCAGTCGCTGCGTGCTGTGGGAAACAGGTACTCGCTGCGGCGCCCGCCGAGGATCGCCGCCCGACTGCCGCGCGCATAGTCCGCGAGCCAGCGCGCCGCCTCCTCCCCCAGGGGCACCAGGCGCTCCTTGTCGCCCTTGCCGCTGATGCGCAGGACACCCTGATTCAGGTTCACCGCCTGCGGGCGCAGGGTCACCAGCTCGCTGACCCGGAGCCCACTGGCATACAGGACCTCCAGCATGGTGCGGTCACGGTGCCCGCGGGGGTCCGCGGTGTCTGGCGCCGCCAGCAGCAGCTCCACCTCCCGCTCCGTCAAGGTCTTCGGCAGCGGCCGGCCGAGCCGTGGTGCCTCGACGCGCGCGGCGGGGTCTTCCTTGATGCTGCCCACCCGGAGCAGGTGGCCATAGAATTGGCGCAGACAGGACAACAGCCGTGCCGTGGACCTGGGCTTGCGGCCTTGCTGCGACAGCAGGGCCAGGAAGTCCAGCAGATCCAGGCGTTGCGCCTCGCAGGCACCGCGGCCGCGCTCGGCGGCAAGCCAGCTCAGGAAGACCCTGAGGTCGGAGCGATAGGCGGTCAGGGTGTTATCGCTGAGTCCCCGCTCCAGCCAGAGTGCGTCGGTGAAGGACTCCACCAGCCTCATGTCCACCGCTGCCTCGGCCGCGGGGCGTGCTCGGGGCTGCCGTTGCGCGGTCATGCCGTGATACTCACCCCCTCGTGGGCCAGCAACCAACGCTTGATGTCGCGCAGGCGACCATTGCGGTCGCCGGCGAAGCCACCGAGGCCGCGCCGCGCCACGACCCGGTGACAGGGCACCACCAGCGGACAGGGATTGGCACGACAGGCGCCGCCGACGGCTCGGGCCGACGAGCCCAGGTCCGCTGCCAGCTCGCCGTAGGTACGGGTGGCGCCCGGCGGAATCGCTGCAATGAGTTGCCAAGCACGACGCTGGAAAGGCGTGCCGCGGAGCTGCACGGGCAGATCGATGCGCCGAGTCGGCTCCCGGAAATAGGCGGTGAAGGGCGCGGCCAGCCAAGGCGGTGGCGCTGCGGCGGTGACCGCGCCAGCATCGGCCCCGGCGGCGGCCAGGATGACGCGGATGAGGGCGCCGGCGGCTGGGGCCTGCTCCGCAGACCAGGCGCCTTGCCAATGCAGCGCGAGGCCTCCGACGGGCGTGTCCATCCTCAGCACATGCTCCGGCCTATGCTCCCCCGGGCTCGCAGTTGCCAGCATCTTCTGACTGTCAAGATCGAGCGGATCTGGATCGAGCGGCACGGGGAGCACTCCGAAGCGGATTGGTCTCGGGCCGGTGTCCGGACGGACGCCAGGGCACATCCCGGTATACTTGCGGGCAAGTGTAACCCCAACAGGCGCTCGCCTCTGGAGCTGATGCGTGCCGGCTTCGACACCACCCCGGCCGTTCCGCGCGCCATTCCGGGAGACGACCGGGCGTGTACCACAGCTCGTGCTTGCCTCGAGCTCGCCTTTCCGCCGCGAGCTCTTGGCACGGCTCGGGCTGCCATTCATCACCGCTGCACCAGAGGTGGACGAGTCGCACGGTCCGGGCGAGAAGGCTGAGCAACTGGTGCTGCGCCTGGCGGAGGCCAAGGCGCGGGCGGTATCCGTGCGGTATCCGGACGCGCTCATCATCGGGTCCGATCAGGTGGCGGCGCTCGGCCCCCCTGGGCCGGACCGGATCCTGGGCAAGCCGGGCACCCGTGAGCGCGCCATCGCGCAGTTGTCCGAGGCCAGTGGATGCAGGGTCGTATTCCACACCGGCCTCTGCCTGCTGCGCGCCGCCGATGGACATGTGCAGCTCAGCTGCGAGCCGTTCGCAGTCCGCTTCCGTACCCTTACCCGGACGCAGATCGAAGCCTATGTCGACCGCGAGCAGCCCTTGAGCTGTGCCGGAAGCTTCAAGTCCGAAGGGCTCGGCATCGCGCTGTTCGAGCGCCTGGAGGGCGCCGATCCCAATGCCCTGATCGGCCTGCCGCTGATCCGGCTCGTGGACATGCTGGCCGCGGCTGGCGTGGACGTGCTGAGGGCGCAGGCTGCCCAGTGACCAGCACGCCCGCGCCAATTCCGGGCCATGCGCGATGTGACGGATGCGCTTCCCTCTTGCCGCCTGGGCGATCATCGCGAATGGCAGCGGAATCGCGGGGTGGACTGCCACTTCGAGCCCGATTTCGATCTCGAGCCCGATGTCGATTTCGATGTCGAGCCCACGACCCTTGTGTAGCGCTTCGGCGCGGACAAGCCAGGCCCAGGGGGCAATGCCCAAGACCGCCGCGTCGGTCAGCGTAGCCTGGGCAGCCCGTCTTGGGCGCCGATCTCCAACAGGCCACGGGCGAGCGCTGTCCCGAAGCGGTCCGTGAGGCGCTCCAGCAGGTCGCGCTTGCTGCTGTACTCGACGATTTCTTCGAGACCGACGATCTCGCGCGCGACGGAGCTGCTGGTGCCGAGACCGTCGCTCAGCCCCAGCCCGAGGCTCTCATCACCGGTCCAGAAGAGCCCGCTGAACAGGTCATCGCCGCCCTTGAGCTTGTCGCCGCGACCTGTCTTCACGGCGTCGATGAACTGCTGGTGGATGTTGTCCAGGAGCCCCTGCACGAAGTCACGGTCGCGCTCGCTGAGCGGCGAGAAGGGGTCGAGGAGCCCCTTGCGGTCGCCTGCGGTCAATAGTCGGCGCTGGATGCCAAGCTCGTCCAAGGCCTGCTGAAAGCCGAAGCTGTCCAGTCGCACGCCGATGGAGCCGATGAGCGTCGCCTCATCCACGTAGATCTCGTCCGCGGCAGCCGCGATGTAGTAGGCGCCGGAGGCGCAGGCATCCATGCATACGGCGTAGACCTTCTTGTCCGGATGCTTGGCGCGCAATCGGCGGATCTCGTCGAATACATAACCGGCCTGTACCGGGCTGCCGCCGGGACTGTTGAGGCGCAGGATCACGGCCTTGGCGTGGTCCGCCTCGAACGCCTTGCGCAGCGCCGTCACCAGCCGGTCTGCGCTGGCATCGGATTCGGGGGCGATGATGCCTTTCACCTCGATGAGCGCCGTGTGGTCGGTGGCCGCACTGAGCGAATCGGTGAAGCCGTCGGCATAGTAGGCGATCGCCAGCACGAGCAGATAGACCAGGATGCCGATGCGAAAGATGATGCCCCAGCGCCGCGCGCGTCGCTGATCGCGCAGGAACTCCGCCGCCATGCGGTTGATCAGCGCCCGCTCCCAGTCAGGATCGCCAGGCGCTGGCATGCCCTCGACCCGACTCGGATCGCGGGCCTTCCAGAACTTGAGGAAGTCGAGATTCATGGTGTGGTTGGCTCGGTTCGCGTATCCATTGTCAGGTGCTCGGGACCGGCGAGCCAGCCCGGCAGGGCGTCGATAGCCGAGAGACAGGCCAGGGGCTCAAGTGCCAGCAGGCGCTCCGGTGCATGTGCGCCGTAGCCCACCGCGAGCGCGTCCACGCCGGCGTTGCGGGCGGTGAGCAGGTCGTACTCGGTATCGCCGATCATCAGTGCGCGGGAGGCAGCGACGCCGAGCTCGTCCAGCAACTCCAGCAGCATCTGCGGGTGCGGCTTCGAGAAGGTCTCATCGGCCGAGCGCGTCGCCTGGAAATGGCCGCCGAGGCCCGTCTGTGCCAGGGCCTGCTCCAGCCCGCGGCGGCTCTTGCCGGTGGCAACCGCCAGCAGGTAGCCCTGCGCGCTCAGCTCCACCACCACCTCGGCCGCGCCCGGGAAGAGCGGCGCCGGCGTATCGTCCAGCTCGAGGTAGCGGGCGCGATAGCGGTCGATGATGCGTCCGTGCGCGGTCGCATCGAGGTCGGGTGCCAGCTCCGCCACGGCGTGGGACAGGCCCAGGCCGATGACGTCGCGAGCGGCCGCGGGTGCTGGCGGCACTAACGCCAGCTCGGTGAAGGCGGCGCGCATGCTCGCGACAATGCGCGCCGCCGAGTCCATCAGCGTGCCGTCCCAGTCGAACACCAGCAAGTCATAACGCACGGGCGTGCTCCTCCGCTCTGGCAATCACCGCCTGGAGCTCCTCTGGCAGCGGCGCGGTGACGGTCACCGGCCGCGCATCCGCGCCCGGGCGGAAGTGCAGCTCCGCGGCATGCAAGAACAGGCGCTTGAGCCCGAGCTCACGCGCCAGCGCGCGGTTCTCCGCACGACCGTATTTGTCGTCGCCCGCCACGGGCGCGCCGATGCTCGCAGCATGCACCCGGATCTGATGTGTCCGACCCGTATGGAGCTCCACAGCGACCAGGGTCATGCTGCCATAGGCTCCCAGACGCCGGAATACAGTCAACGCCGGCTTGCCGTCGGCGCGGTCGACCCGGGCCATGCGCTCCCCACCCTGAAGCAGATGCTTGCGCAGCGGCAGGTCCACCCGTTGCACCCGTTCGGCCAAAGGCCCCAGCAACAGCGCCCGGTACCGCTTGCTCACGTCGCCGCTGCGCAGCTGGGCGTGCAGAAACCTGAGCGCACTGCGCCGCTTGGCGACGATCAGGCAACCGGAGGTGTCACGGTCCAGCCGATGCACCAGCTCCAACTGCGCGCCAGGCCGTGTCGCGCGCAGGGTCTCGATGATGCCGTGCGCGATCCCACTCCCGCCATGCACCGCCACACCGGCAGGTTTGTCCAGCACCAGCAAACGATCGTCCTCGTACAGGATGCTTCCGGCGAGCCGCGCCGCGAGCCCCGGCGGGGGCGCATCCGCGGGCGCTGTCTCAGCCGTGCGCACCGGCGGGATACGCACCTGATCGCCCGCCGCAAGGCGCCGATGCGGCCTGACGCGGCCCTTGTTGACGCGCACCTCGCCCCGGCGCAAGAGACGGTACACCAAGCTCCGCGGCACACCCTTGAGCTGCGCCAGCAGGAAGTTGTCCACACGCTGTCCGGCGGCCTCCGCGGCCACCCGCACCTGGCGCACACCCGCAGCCGCGCCGGCGCGCTGCGGCGTCGCGGAATCGGGGCTCCGATCGATCAACTGCCGACCCCCGAATCGATCAATTGCTGGCCCCCGAAAACACTGCTAGCCTTAGGAGCCCATGTCACCGGAGCGTGTTTGCGGGCGCACTGGCGCCGATCTCCCCCGCCAGGGGGCACATGCGTGGCTGTCATGAGTGATGTTGCGCTGGCTAGGCCCGAGCCAGGGTTACGACCCAGCCCCCGGCAGGGTCCAGAGGCGGGGGGAGCCCCAAGATCCGAGCTCGACGGCCCTGCCCTCAGCGGGCCCAGGGCATGCTGGCCGGGGTTTCCCGGCGTAGCCCGGCACGCGGGCCCTTCGCGGCCAGGTGATGCTCCGGGGCATTTAGGAGCCGTTCATGGTACACCCGCCGGCGCATTCCTACAGCACGCCCGCGGCCGCGGCCGCGACCCCTTGATGTCGCCCGGATTCGCGTCCGGGCAATGACCGAGACAGTATCACGGGCGCCGCGAGTAGCGGCGCCTGAACCAGCGCCCCGGCTCACCCTAGCCGGGCGCGCAGCCTGAGCACAGGCGCGTGCTCGACGCCTGCCATGGCCGCCGCGGACCGACGCCATGCGCGTCCCGGCCGCCGCAGACATCGAGCTCGTCGGCATGGGGAGCCGACTGCGAGCGAGACACCGGGACCCGGCCACACAGGCCGGGCCGGGCAACGGCTTCACGCCGCGCGCCACGGCAAGACGCGCCACGGCAAGAGTTAAGCAGACAACATGAAGAGAATGCTGATCAACGCAACACAGCCCGAAGAGCTGCGCGTTGCGATCGTTGATGGACAGAAGCTTTACAACCTCGACATCGAAAGCCCCGGCCGGGAGCAGAAGAAGGCGAATATCTACAAGGGCGTGATCACCCGCGTCGAGCCGAGCCTGGAGGCGGCCTTCGTCGACTACGGCTCCGAGCGCCACGGCTTCCTGCCGTTGAAGGAGATCTCCCGGTCCTATTTCGGCCAGGAGCTCAAGCCCGGAGCCAAGGCCAGCATCAAGGACCTGATCAAGGAGGGCCGCGAGGTCGTCATCCAGATCGACAAGGAAGAGCGCGGAAACAAGGGTGCGGCGCTGACCACCTTCGTCTCGCTCGCGGGCCGCTACCTGGTGCTGATGCCCAATAATCCGCGCGCCGGCGGCGTGTCGCGGCGCATCGACGGCGCCGACCGCTCCGAGCTGCGCGAGGCCCTGAGTCAGCTCGAGATCCCCGAGGACATGGGTCTCATCGTGCGCACCGCGGGCGTCGGCAAGAGCCCTGAGGAGCTGCAGTGGGACCTCGACTATCTGCTGCAGCTTTGGGACGCCATCAAGACCTCCGGCGAGAGCCGCAAGGCGCCCTTCCTCATCTACCAGGAAAGCGACATCATCATCCGTTCCATTCGCGACCACCTGCGCGCGGACATTGGCGAGATCGTCGTCGACAACCGGGAGATGTACCGCCGCGCCGAGGAATTCATCCAGCAGGTCATGCCGCACAATCAGAAGAAGCTCAGGCTTTACCAGGACGAGGTGCCGCTCTTCACCCGCTACCAGATCGAAAGCCAGATCGAATCCGCCTTCCAGCGCGAGGTGCGCCTGCCCTCCGGCGGCGCTCTGGTCATCGACCACACCGAGGCACTCACCTCGATCGACATCAACTCCGCACGCGCCACCAAGGGCGCGGACATCGAGGAGACAGCGCTCAACACCAACCTGGAGGCCGCCGACGAGATCGCCCGCCAGCTGCGCCTGCGCGACCTGGGTGGCTTGTTCGTCATCGACTTCATCGACATGACGCCCGCCAAGCACCAACGCGACGTGGAGAACCGCCTGCGGGAGGCGCTCAAGCAGGACCGTGCACGGGTGCAGGTGGCGCGCATCTCGCGCTTCGGCCTGTTGGAGATGTCGCGCCAGCGACTGCGCCCGTCGCTGGGGGAGTCCAGCCAGCACGCTTGCCCGCGCTGCAAGGGTCAGGGGACCATCCGCGGCGTGGAATCTCTGGCGCTGTCGGTGCTCCGCATCATCGAAGAAGAGGCGATGAAGGAGAGCACCGCGCGCATCCTCGCCCAGCTGCCTGTGGACGTCGCCGCCTTCCTGCTGAACGAGAAGCGACGCAAGATCCTTGAAATCGAGCAGCGCCACCAAGTGGCCGTGGTGCTGATCCCGAACCGGCACCTAGAAACACCGGACTACTCCATCGAGCGCATTCGCGTGCAGGACGCCGACCGCCGCAGCGAGGACGAGCCCAGCTACGCGCTGGCCGATGTGCCGGAGCAGGCACTGCCACCAGCCTCCGGCGGCACCAGGCTGGAGTCCAGGCCCGAGGAGCCCGCGGTCAAAGGTGTCAAGCCCGCGGCCCCGATGCCCTTCCGCGCGCCCCCCCCGGCGGCGCGGGCCGTGCCGCACGCCGGGGACCCGACCGCCACCGATGGCGAGCATATGCATCCGGAGAGCATGCTGAAGAAGCTCTGGGGCATGCTCTTTGCACCTCACGGGGACGATGTCGCCCCGAGCACGACGATGCAACCGCCAGCGCATGACACCGCCGCCCTGCAGGCACCGCGGCAGCACGCGAGCGACGAGCACGGCCGGCAGCACAAACCGCGCGGCGCCCGGCAGGACGACGCGCACCGCGCGCACGACAATACGCGCCGGGACGGCGACAGCGGCAGGGCGACCGATGGCGCCGGGCGAGATGGCGGGCTCCCGCGCCGCGCCCAGGTGTCCGCCAGCAGCGACAAGGACGGCGAGCGCCAGCGCGGCTCTCGCCGCGGCAGCCGCGGAGGTCGCTCCAGACGCGGCGGCCAACGCGACTCGACCGCGACGGGCAGCGACAGCAGGGGCGAGAGCGCGAAGGCCCAAGAGCCGGCGCAACAGCCAGCACAACCGCGGGGAGCGGCGCGCGGCGACGGCAAGCAGCTCATGGCCCGCGGCGACAGCTTGCCGATGGCGGTGGCACCCATGGGTGGCCCGGGAAAGGCGGCCCCGGCCCGCCAGCCGAGCACGACGCCAGACCAAGCCGCCCCTCGCGCCGATGCTGGCGGCGGCACGGACGACGACAGGGCCGCCGGCGGAGGCGAGCATGGCGCGGCAACTGCTGCAGCCGGCACCCCCGCGGCCGGGGGCAAGGACGACCAGGGCAGCGGTCGCTCACGCTCCAGCCGCCGCCGTCGGGGGGGCCGCCGTCGGCGTAGCGGGAATCGCGGCACGGTGCCCAACACGGCCGGAGATACCCATGGGAGCGCGAGCGAGGCCAACCGCGCCGGCGACGCCGGCGAGGCTCGTTCCGCCGCCCCGACCGATCCGCGGGCAGATGAGCGACGCCCGCCACAGCCTGCGGAGGTTGCCGCCGACGCCCCCGAAACCCCAGCCGCGGAGCCCCCAGCAACAGAGTCCAGAGCAGAAGCCGGCGCAGCTGCCAACGGCGCCACAGGGCCGTCGGTGCCGGCCGCGGCCGATGACAGGCCGCCCCCGCCGGCGTCCGGCCGAACGACCACCAGCGCCGAGTCGGAAGGGACCGCGCCGAGCCCGATGCCTACCGGGAGCTCCGCCCGGGAGCCTGCACAGACTGCCGCGGAGCCTGCCGCCGCAGAGCCGCCTGCCGCGGGGATCCCCGGCGGCGGGCAGACCGCGGGCAGCCCGGAGCCCACAGCCGCTGGCGAGCGCCCGAGCTCCACCTGATGCCCGCGATCGACCGCTTGCCAAGGACGGCGCTCCGGCGCACGCCAACCGCGACGCCAATCCGGCGCCGTCGGCCCCCTGCGACATGCACAGGGGGCGCCGCCATTTCGATTTCTCCAATGGCTGCGGTAGTATGACGGGTCGAATTGCAGGCCGCACCGATGCGCAATCGACGGCGGCCCCCAACCCCAGGCCCGGGCTGGCGCGCAGACGGATGCTCCATCTGTTCTTGATCAGCACAACCCGTTTCATCAGCGTCGCGCTCGGCGCCCTGTTCCGCTCGCCGGACGGGGTCGCGCCGATCGGTGCACGCCGTGTGCTGGTGATGATCGGCTTCCTGCCCGTACTTGCGCTGGCGCAGGGTGTGCACTGGCTCGGCTTCCTGATGGACGAGCTCTTTTTTCGCGGCTACCGCCGCGTGCGCATTCGCGAGCCCCTGTTCGTGCTCGGCGTCCCCCGCAGCGGCACCACCAATCTGCACGCGATCCTGGCCCGGGACCCGCAGTTCACGACCTTCTCCACTTGGGAGTGCCTGTTCGCGCCCTCGGTTACGCAGCGCCTCTTCTGGCGCGCGCTGGGCCGGCTCGACGCCCGCATCGGCGGGCCGCTGCGGCGCCTGCTCAGACTCGCGGAGCGGCGCGTCTTTGGCGCACTGGAGGATGTACATGCCATGAGTCTGAACACGCCGGAGGAGGACTACTTCGCGCTGATGCCGGTGCTGGGCTGCTTCATCCTGGTGCTCGCCTTTCCACGCTCGCCGCATCTATGGCGCATGGGCGACTTCGACCGCGGCATGCCGGCGGCCGAGCGGGAGCGCCTGCTCGCCTTCTACGCCGATGCCTTGCGCCGCCACCTGTATGTCCACGGACCCGACAAGCGCCTGTTGTCCAAGAACGCGGCCTTCGCCTCCCTTGGCAACAGCCTCGCGGCGACCTTTTCCGATGCCCGCTTCCTGGTATGCCTGCGCGACCCCATGGAGACCGTACCCTCCCAGCTCAGCTCGATCCGCTCCGGCCTCGCCTTCTTCGGCGTGCCGCCGGACAGCGCCGCCATCCGCGAGCGGCTCATCGACCAACTGGCGTTCTACTACGACAACCTGCGCGAGCTCGCCGAGCGCCGCGCACCGGCGCGCACCGTTACCAAGACCCTACCGCAACTGAAGACAGACCTCGCCGGGAGCGTCCGCGACGCCTACCGGCGCCTAGGCCTGCCGCTGACGCCGGATTTCGGGGCGACGCTGGAGCGCGCAACTGCGCCGGCGCGCGCCTACCGCAGCGGGCATAGCTACGCGCTGGCGGAATTCGGCCTGGATACGACCTGTATTGAGCGCCGGTTCGCCGGTGCCTATGCCAGTGAGGCGCTGAGCCGCGGTGCCGGGGAGACTCCGGACGGGGAGACGATCCCTGGGGAGACGATCGCTGGGGAGACTATGGCCGGGGAGACGGCGGGCGACGCTCCGGACGCGGCTGCGCCGAGGACGGGGGAACGGCAGCGAGCCAGGGCGACTGTCGCGCTGTCCCTGAGCGACGAGGGACTGCCGGAATGTTGAATCCCTTCCAGACCGACAGCGCGCTGAGCCAGGCACAGTCGCGACCGGCGTGTACCCTCGAGGGCACGGGACTGCGCATCGCCATCGTCTCGGACGCGGCACCCGAGCGCAACGGCGTCGGCGCCTACTACCGCGACCTCGCCGAGCACCTGAAGGCCGTCGGTGCTCGCGTCGACCTCATCTCACCGCGCTTTCGCGCCGGGCAGTGGTACGGCGGCCTGGCGCTGCCGCTGCCGGGCGATCCGACCCAGCGCTTCGTGCTGCCGTCCCTGCCGCTGGTGATGCGACGCATGGGCCGGCTGCAACCGGACGTGGTCATAGTCCCCACGCCCGGGCCCTTCGGCATGGTGGGCCTGGTCCTCGCCAAGCGCTGGCGCGCGCGCTTGGTGGTCGGCTTCCACACACATTTCGAGCGCCTCGCCGAGCTCAACGACGACTGGCTCGCCCGCGGTCGCGTCGCCCAGGCCTACCTCAACACCTGCAACCGCGCCCTGTTCCGCGAGGGTGCCCTGGTGCTGGCCAATTCCGAGGAGATGCTGGACATCGCCCGCGGCATCGGCGCCAAGCGCGTCGGACTCATGGGCACCCCCATCCCCAAGGCCTTCCTGGATACCCCGCCCAAACCCCTGAGCCCCAGCGTGCGCCGGGTGCTTTTCGCCGGACGGCTGGCGCCGGAGAAGAACCTCCGCGCCGTGGTCGAGGCCGCCGCGGCGCTGCCGGACATGCAGTTCCAGATCGCTGGTGACGGCCCACTGCGCCCCTGGCTGATGGACGAGGCGGAGCGCCTGCCGAACCTGCACTATGTCGGCTGGGTGAAGCGCCAGCAGATGCTACCCCTCATCGACAGCACCGACGTGCTGGTTCTCCCCTCCACCGTGGAGTCCTTCGGCACCATCGCGCTGGAGGCCATGGCGCGGACGCGGCTGGTGGTGGTGTCCTCCCAGTGCGGGATCCTGAGCTGGGAGACCCTGCAGCGCGGGCTGTTCCAGATCCATGGCAACGAGACCCTGGGCGACACCCTGGCCCGGGTCCGCGCACTGGATCACGCCATCCTCGAGCGCAAGGCCGGCATCGCCCGCGACGGTGCCCGGGAGCTCAACGACCGCAACCTGCGCCACTGGCTGCGTGTGCTCCGCGATACGGAGGCCGGCGGCGCCGACGATGTCTCCATCTGAGCCGCCACCGACACCAGGGCCGCCGCCCGCGCGCGCATCCGGGCCACGGGTGCTGGTCTCCGTGCATGATCTCATGCCAGCCACGATGCCGGGGGTACGCCGTACCCTGGCGCTGCTGGAGCACCAGGGCGTGAGCCCGATCACGCTGCTGGTGGTGCCGGGGAGCGGCTGGGACGCGCCCGGCATCGACGAGCTGCGGGCGCTGGAGCGGGCAGGCTACCGCCTGGCCGGCCACGGCTGGCAGCACCGCGTCGAGCATATCCGCGGCCTGCGCCACCGCTTGCACAGCCTATTCCTGTCCCGAAAGGTCGCGGAGCACCTGGCACTCGATCGCGACGGTATCCTGGCGCTGATGCGTCGCTGCCGGGACTGGTTCGAAGCACGGGGCCTAACCCCGCCGACGCTGTACGTGCCGCCGGCCTGGGCGCTGGGCGCCGTCGGTACCGTGGATCTCCGCGGCACAGGGCCGTTCCGGCAGGTGGAGCTGTTCTCGGGGATCCTGGACGTCGCCAGCGGGCGCATGCTGCCCGCGCCGGTGCTCGGCTACGAGGCGGACACCGCCGTCCGCGTGTCCGTATTGCGACTCTGGAATGCCTGGGGACGAGTGCGAGCTCGCAAGCGAGGCTGGGTACGTATCGGCATCCACCCGCGCGACCTGGACCTGCCACTCCGCCCGGCCATGGAAGCGGATCTCAGGCGCTTCCGCCGCTACGCCGACTACCTGGCCGCGGCAGAGGCTTCCGATGACAGGGCGCCAAGCACACTGCCCGCCGGCGTGGTCGGGCGAGCTCGCTGAAGCAGCAGGGCGCCAGCGCACGCCGCGCACGCCGGCAGAGGTCATGTGCCCATCGCCTTGGCACTGGGGTCCTGACCGAGCCTCGCCCCAGATCGAGCACGATCGCGAGCACGACAAGGACTAGTGCTTTGCTGCGGAAGTCCCGAGACCGGGATCCCCTCGTTGTCGTTGTCGTAATCGCAATCGTAATCGAGTATCCGCACGGTCGAGATCACGACAACGACAACGACCGGAGACGGTCTCGGGGCATGCGCACTGCTGCACCAGAAGGCTGCCTCGACATTCTGCCGGGCCTCGTGGTTGACCTGTCTTGCCGGGCCTAAAGGTGCCGGCGGCGGATAGCCTCCAGCAGGCCCGCCGCGGCCTCCTCCACCATGTCGAACACCGCCTCGAAGCCCCCGGTGGCGCCGTAATAGGGGTCCGGCACCTCGCGCATCCGCGGCTGCGATGCGTAGTCCATCAGCAGCGTGAGCCGGCGCTCCAGGCCGCGTCCGGGCGGACAGATGTCCGACAGCGCGTGATAGTTGTCCTGGTCCATGGCCAGCACATAGTCGTAGCGCTCCAGATCCAACCCCGTGACCCGTCGTGCCCGCTGCCCGGAGAGATCAATGCCCCGCCGCAGCGCCGTCTCCTGGGCGCGCAAATCCGGCGGCTCGCCCACGTGATAGGCGTGCGTGCCCGCCGAGTCGATCTCGATTTGCTCCGCGAGACCGGCCTCCTCCACCAGCTTGGCGAACACGCCCTGCGCCGTCGGTGAGCGGCAGATATTGCCCATGCAAACGAATAGGACACGTACTCGTCTCTGATCTTTCATAACAGTCTGTTCTAAAATGCTTTTCTGTTCGAGTCAGCGCCGCTTTGCCTGCCTGCGCCCAATCTAGTCTCACACCCAAAGACACAAGGAGTCAGGGGCACGCATGAACGAGTCCGATGCTAGGGCCTTGCGATGGGACGGTAAAGACCGGCTCCTGTCCGCTGGCGATGGGCTGTATCTGAACGTCCGCCGTCGCTCCGAGACTTGGATCACGCCCCGCGGATCAAGGTCTCCGAGGCCGAGTATGCCGCAGGCGGCGTGCGCGAGTCCCATATCCTCCATCATGAGCCGGAGAACCCCGCCTTCTACGGCAGGACGCCCGACGGGAGCTACCCTCAGCTGCCCGAGGATCGCGACCTCGTCGCTTCCCGGGCACTTCCCGGGGTGCTTGCATCTGCTATCCGTTACCCAGGTCACGGCCGACGCTTCCCGAACGGCAACCGATATTGCTCCATTCTCAGGTCGAGGCGCTGGGCTTCCAGTACCCGGCGCCGGTCAGCGCGCCAGTCGCGCCGCGGTTCCTGGCGCGGCACCTGCCGCGGTGGGGTGAGGCGCGCTCGGCGGCGTTCCAGTTGCTCGACCCGGCGCTGGCGCTGCCGGACTGCCTCTAGGGTGTTGCGCTGCTCGCGTTCGACGATGGAGAGCTCGCGCCGCTCACGCAGGTCAAGTGGCGCCACCCGATCTCGATAGGCTCGCTGGTCCTGCTCCAGCTGGAGCCAGCCCGCGGCCGTTTGATGCGGACCCGCGTGCAGCGGTGTCCAGAGGGCGGCCAGCAGGGCCAAGACCCTGGTGAGCGGCACCCCCTCCGCCCGCTCCGCCCGCTTTCGGTGCAAGATGGCCGTCCGGTGGACGGCGTCTGACCATGGGCGAGCCATCCATCGCGGAAAACCTGGCACGGCCATCGGGCAAGCGGCTCGCCGCGGGCGCGGGAGCCAGACTCGGAGAGAGTTGGCACTGATCATGCTTAAGGTGATGGCGAGGCGGAAGCTCCCTCTCTGCAGTTTCCGTCCTCTGACCTCCTCAGTGGTGAGCTCGCCCCGCGTTCCTCGCGGGGCCTTTTTTTGGGCCCCAGTTGCCGAGCTCACGCCGGGGATGGCCTCAGCCGGTCGCCGCCATCGCGACCTCGAACTGCGGCGCGCGCCCAGTGCGCGCTCGAGGGCGCGCGGCCGCAGGGACTGCAGGATGCCGTGCGGTACTGCGGCGGCAACCCGTGTTCTTTCCGACACGCGACATGTCTAATGCTCAACATTGCTGCTCGCAATGCACACTGAAGGACAGGCAGAATATGGGGGCCGTTGCGGGTGACTCCGCTCGGCGCGCCAGGTTGTCAGTCGCAAGCAAGACCGGGAGCCGCCATGCAAGCCAACGAAGAACTGATGACTCGACTTCGCACCCATCTCGGGCGGCGTCTGCAACTGGCGGGACGCCCCTGGCGCCTCGTCGAGGTGCTCGCCCAGGACGGCCGGCTCGTGTTGGAGAGCCAGGAGCCGGAGCCGCCGATCCAGCCAGACCAATACGGTAACGCCGTCTATCGCTCCCCCGAGCATCTTGAAGTCGCCCTGTTGACGGCAAGGGGCGAGCCGAGCCCGAACCTTCTGCATCTGCTGAAGACGCTGGAGAAGCAGGCCACCGCGACAGGTTCTTAAGCGATTTCTGTCCAAAACCGAGCGCCTGGCTTGTCTGCTCGCCAAGCTGCTGCGTCGCGGCAGCGGGCACAGAGCTCGACTTTGCGCCCCCTACAGCTCCTTGAAGGCGAGCGAAGATCCTAGGCCATGCGGTCTGCTTTTCTCCGGCAATCGCCTTAACAGGACCGAGCCGGCGCTGCGCGAGGACGGCGCCTTGCCCTCTGCCGGCGCGCGGCTTGGCCGATGGGCCGACTCCTGATCCACGCCCGAGCACGCTGGCGCCGAATGACTGCTGCCAGTGTGTTGGCTGGATGGATCTCGGGCCTGGATCGGGTTGTCTGCCGCAGTCCCAGGCCGCAGTGCTACCGCTTGCCCGCCTGCCCGTCGCCCGCCCTCCGGCCAAGCCACTCCAGCACCGCACGCACATCGTCCTCTGTGTCCACGCCGGGGCCGGGGGACACTCGCGTAATCTCCACGCGAATCCGTACGCCGTGCCAAAGCACGCGGAGCTGCTCCAGCGATTCCGCGGTCTCCAGCGGCGCAGGCGGCCAGCCCACGAAGCGCGCAAGCAAACCTACGCGATAGGCATAGAGGCCGATGTGTCGCAGGAAGGTCGTCCCCTTGGGCAGGTGGCTGCGTCCCCGCAAGAACTCATCCCGGTGCCAGGGCAAGGGTGCGCGCGAGAAATACAGCGCCGCGCCATCGATAGCGGTGACGACCTTGACCACGTGGGGGTCGAATAGGGTCTTGGCGTCGGCGATGGGCGCGGCCACCGTGGCCATCTGCTCGGCGTCGTCCCGCAGCAGTGATCGGGCCAACTGGTCGATGAGCGACGGTGGCATGCAGGGCTCGTCCCCCTGCAGGTTCACGACCACGCTGTCTCGCGCCCAACTCCGGGCCGCCGCCACCTCGGCGATGCGGTCCGTGCCACTTTGGTGGTATGCCGCCGTAAGCGCGGCGTCAGCGCCGATCTCCCGGCAGTGCGCCATCACGCGCTCGTCGTCGGTGGCCACGACGACCTCGCCGGCGGCGCTGGCCTGCGCCTGCTCCCAGACGCGCGCCAGAAGCGTCTTGCCGCCGATGTCGAGCAAGGGCTTTCCAGGCAGCCGGCTGGCGCCGTAGCGCGCGGGAATGACGATGCGAAAGCTCTTCTGCATGGGGTGTTCTGCTCCTCGTACGGCCACGCCGAAATGCACAAGCGACGGGATCGGTATCGGAATCCGTATCGAAATCGGGATCGAATTCGACACCGGTTTCGAATTCGATGGCGACAACCCCAATTTCACCCAGGGGAGCCGGCGCTTGGCCCCGGCAGGATGCCACGCCGGACGAGTAGCCGGTCCAGGTCGGCGACGAACTTGGACGCCGGGACGGCCTCCACCGGAACCACCCAAAGGGCCGGCCTGGGTCGGACCGTGGGCTGCTGCAGCCGACGGACCTTGACGGCGTCCTTTGCGGTCATCAGCACCGGGCCGTCGCCCCATGTGGCGAGGTCCGCGACGCTGAAGCGGTGGTGATCGGGATAGGGCCTGCCATCCACTTCGATGCCATGCGCCCTCAGCATACGAAAGAACCGCCCTGGATTGCCGATGCCCGCGACCGCAACGACCCGTTGCCCCCGGAAGTCCCCGAGCCTGTGCCGCTCGCCGGGCCCGGTCTGGGCCCAGGGCTCCGACGACCTGGGCTCCAGCTGCACCGCCGCTCCGGGTTCCAACCGCAAGGCCGGCAGACCGGGCTGACCGCCGCCGGTGGCGATGGCGAGGTCCGCCCGGGCGCCTCGACCGCGGGGCTCGCGCAATGGACCGGCCGGCAGACAACGGCCGTTGCCATGGCCCCGCTCGCCGTCCACCACCAGGATCTCGCATTGCCGGCGCAGTCGATAATGCTGCAGGCCGTCGTCGGCGATAACGACATCGCAGCCATAGGTGCGCACCAGCGTCCGCGCCACAGCCACGCGGTCGCGGCCGACGGCGACCGGCGCCACGTCGTCCGCCGCGAGCAACACCGGCTCGTCGCCGTAGGTCAGCGGATCGCCATCTACCGGCACCAGACGAGCGCTTGACCTCAACGCATCCGCCGCCGCATAGCCACGGCTGGCGATGCCCGGCCGCAGGCCCAGGCCGGCGAGATGCACCGCCAGCCAGCGCACCAGAGGCGTCTTGCCGGTGCCGCCGACACTCAGGTTGCCGACGACGAGCACGGGTGCGCCGGCGTCGAAGCTCTTGAGCCAGCCGCGCCGGTAGCCCGCTGCACGGGTCGCGGCGACCGCACAATAGAGCCAGCCAACGGGTGCCAGGGCCGCGGCCAGCACGCGGACCGCCGGCGCGGTGCCATACCAGAGCTCGGCCGGCGTCACAGGCGCTGCACCGGCCGCATGCAAGCGGCCAAGATCAACCCGTGAGGGCCTTGGCGCCGCCGGCCTGCGCAGGCGCGAGCGCGTCGGCCGGCGCGTCCGGATGGACGCCGGCAGGCGCGTGGAACTGCGCCCGATGCAGGCGGGCGTAGTAGCCGCCGGCGGCCAAGAGCCCGCGGTGGCTGCCCTGCTCCAGGATACGCCCATGCTCCAGCACTACCACCCGGTCCACGTGCTCGATAGTGGACAGCCGGTGCGCGATGACCAGCGTCGTGCGATGCGCCATCAGCGCCGTCAGCGCCTGCTGGATGTGACGCTCGGCCTCGGTATCCAGCGCCGAGGTGGCCTCGTCCAGGATCAGGATGGGCGCGTCCTTGAGCATGGCCCGCGCGATGGCGAGCCGCTGGCGCTGCCCGCCCGAGAGGAGGATGCCGCGGTCCCCCACCAGGGTGTCGAAGCCCTGTGGCAGGGCCCGGATGAAATCCAGCGCGTGCGCCGCCTCTGCAACCCGCTCGATGTCGGCGCGCGCGGCCCCCGCCGTGGTGCCATAGGCGATGTTGTCCGCAACACTGGCGTTGAACAGCACCACATCCTGGGTCACCAGCGAGATCTGCGCCCGCAGGCTCGCGAGCCTGATGGCACGGTGGTCGATGCCGTCCACCAGGATCTCCCCCGCGGTGGGATCGTAGAAGCGCGGCAACAGGCTCACCAGCGTCGACTTGCCGCTGCCGGAGCGCCCGACCAGCGCTACGCTCTCGCCGGCGGCGATGGCCAGGCTCAGATCATGCAGCACCGGCCCCTTGGCAGCGTCGTAGACATGGGTCAAGCCGCGAAACTCGACATCCCCCCGCGCGCGCCCCAGCACCTGCTCGCCGGTGTCCCGCTCGCTCTCGCTATCGAGCAGCTCGAACAGGCTGTCGGCGGCGACGATGCCGCGTTGCAGCTGCGAGTTCACGGCCGTGAGCCGCTTCACCGGCGGTAGCATCAGACCCATGGCCACGACAAAGGACATGAAGGTACCGACGGTGATGTCTTCCCGCAGCCCCTGCAGTGTCGACAGATACACGATGATGCCGATGGCCACGGCGGAGAGCAGCTGCACCACGGGTACGCTGATGGACTCGACCGCAATGACCTTCATCTGCAGTGCGCGCGTCTTCTCATTGATGGCCGAGAAGACCCCGGACTCGCGGTGCTCACCGCCGAAGGCCTTCACGACCCTGTGCCCGTCGATGACCTCTTGTGCGACGTGGGTGAGGGAGCCCACCCGGTCCTGAATGCGCGCGCCGTACTGGCGGAAGCGTCGTGTGGCGTACTTCATGGCGAAGGCCATCACCGGGCCGATGAGCAGGAAGATGGCCGACAAGCCCGCATCCAAGTAGAGCATGTAGGCGAGCAGCGCGATCGCCGTGAAGCCGTCGCGGACCAGGGTGGTGATGGCGGACGTGGCGGCCGTGGCGACGTTCTCGACGTTGTAAGTGAGCTTGGCCAGCAGCTGGCCGGTGCCATGGCCGTCGTAGTAGCGTGTCGGCGCCCGCAGCAGGTGGTCGAACATCTGCTGGCGCAGGTCTGCCACCACCCGGCGCCCTACCCACTTGAGACAGTAGTTGTTGACGAAGCCCGCGACGCCGCGCACGAAGAACACGGCCACCAGCAGGACCGGCATCAAGCGCACCACCTCAGGGTCCCTCTCGACGAAGCTGCCGTCCAGGAGCGGCTTGATCATGGCCGCGAACAGGGGCTCGGTGGCCGCGAAGACCAGCATGCCGACGATGGACAGGCCAAACATGCGCCGGTACGGCCGCACATAGCCCAGCAGGCGCATATAGACCGCACGGCCGGCGCCGCTCCCTGCCGCGAGCGTTCCGGCCTCGGTCATTCGGTGGATTCCGTGGCGCTGGCGGCGAAGGCGACCCGGCTCAGGCCCAGCTGGCCCAGCGCATCCAGGGCCGTCATCACGGCCTGATGCGGGGTCCGGGCGTCCGCCTTGATGAGCACCGGCAGCTCGAGCTCGTCCTCCACCACCTCTTTCAGCGCCCGGCGCAGGGTGGCGGCGTCGGTGCCCAGCACCTGCCGGTCGTCCACGTAGAAGCGCCCGGACACATCCACCACAAGCTCCACCAGCTGCGGGTCGCCGGCTTGCGCCGGCTCGCCGTCGGCCCGGGGCAGCGTAAGCCGCAGCCGGGCATCGTCGTTGAACGTGGTGGAGACCATGAAGAAGATCAGCAGTAGGAAGACGACGTCGATGAGCGGCGTCAGGTTGATTTCCGGCGCGTCGCGACGGCTGGGCCTTAGGTTCATGGCGTGCCGGCCTCGGCCGCCTCACGCTCGCCCTGCATCACTTCGATCAGCCGCAACGCCTGCTCTTCCATGGCGATGACGGTCTTGTCCACCCGGCTGTTGAAGTAGCGATGGAACATGAGCGCCGGGATGGCGACGGAGAGCCCCGTCGCCGTGGTGATCAATGCCTGCGAGATGCCCCCGGCCAGCACGCCTGGGTTGCCGACCCCAGCCTCCATGATGACGCCGAAGACCTTGATCATGCCGAGCACAGTCCCGAGCAACCCCAAGAGCGGCGTCACGGCGGCGATGGTGCCCAGGGTGCTCAGGTAGCGCTCCAGGTCCGCCACCACCTGGCGTCCCGTGTCCTGGATGGCCTCCTTCATCACCTCCCGCGAGTGAAAGCGGTTCACCAGCCCCGCGGCCAGCATCCGACCCAGGGCTGAGCCTTCGCGGATCTCGGCGATGCGGTCGTTGTCCAGCAGGCGGCGGCGGTGCATCTGCCAGATGCGCGTCACCAGATCGTCTGGCATGATCACGGCACGGCGCAGCGCCCAGAAGCGCTCGATGACTATGGCCATCGCGGCGATGGAACAGAGCAGAATGGGCCCCATCAGCCAACCGCCCGCCTGAAACAAGTCGAACACCTGATCGATCACTCCCGCAGCGCCGAACCGGCGCTCTGTCTAGTCCCAAAACGCGAAATCATAGCAGTTCGGGCGCTCCCTCCGGCCCCCCGGGCCTGTCCCCCGCTAGGGCGACAGCATCAAGCATCAAGCTCCAGCACGAGCTCGGAATCGCTATCAGCGCTGGACGGGTGCACACCGGCAGTCGTCATGGGCCCGTCTGCGTGGCACTGTGGCTCCGAACCATGCCGCGCTTGGGGTCAATGACCTTGATGACAACGAGCGCAAGCCGTCTCGAAATCCTCGCCCTGTTGCGCTAGGCTCGCGGCTACTGCAAGCGACCGGCGCGCGACCGCGAATGCATCATGACCACCAGCAGCGCCATCAGGCGTCCCGATCAAAGCCATGACCCGCTGCGCTACGGCTGGCATGAGGTCCTGCGGCAGCGACCGGACGGCTCGGTGGAGGTCGAGTACCAGCCCCTCGGCCCCGATGCCTTT
>JANQFI010000292.1 GCA_028277905.1 Chromatiaceae bacterium
AGCGCGCTGTGTTTTTTGGCGATGCCGCGCACTTCGTATGAGGCGCCTTTCTGGGTGTTCTGTGGTCGTTTTCCCGGCTCTTCGTCAAGGCTTCCGCCAGCAGACAACGCTGCAACGTTCTCGGTGCGTTGCATGCCATCACACACGAGCTGGTGATGGTCACGAACGCTACCTACATCACCGCGGCGAGCGTCTGCGAACTGTTGCGACGCCTCGCAGCCATGCATCTCGCAGTCCCGATCACCCTGGTATTGGACTATGCGCGCGACCAGCAGTGCCAGATGGTTAAGGCATTGGCTTCGCAGCTGGAGATCGAGCTGCTTTTTCTCCCCACTTATTCACCGAATCTCAACCTGATCGAGAGACTCTGGAAATTCGTCAAGAAAAAGGTCCGCTACGCGCAATACTACGCCAACTTCGATGACTTCCGAAACGCGATTACCGACTGCCTTAACCAAACTCACACAACGTACAAGAAGGAGCTCGACGCTTTGCTTACACTGAATTCTCAGGCATTCAAAAAATGTGAGTTGATGCCTATATGAGGTATACGACGAAAGATTGGCAGTGGGGCGACACCCCGCGGTGGCGCTGCCAGTTACCGAGCCAGCAGGGTTTCCCTCATACGAAGTCAAAACGTCTATGACCATCGTTTTGACCCTGGCGGCCTAGCTTTCATCAGTGGCGACCAAGCGACAAGACTCTCTTCCGTAGTGGTACAGCCCTACGACATTCTCTTGAATATAACTGGCGCATCGGTAGCTCGCTGCTGCGAGGTACCGAGGCGTGTCCCGCCTGCGCGGGTCAACCAGCACGTAGTGATCATCCGGGTTGATCGCGAGCGCAGCGGTCCTCAGCACATTCTTCACACCATTAATAGTCACCAAATGAAACAGCATTTGTTGAGTATTGCCAGTGCCGGCGGATCGACGCGCGAAGCGTTGACCAAACAAGCGGTCGGAGACATACTAATTTCAGTCCCGCCACGAGCTATCCGTAACCAATTTGAGGAACTGGTCGGCAGGTTGGCTGATCAAGCCGAGAACCTTGATGATCAAATCGGACATTTGACAAGAGCCCGCGACCTCCTCCCCCGCCTCATGAGCGGCGAGCTAAAGCCATGACGAGCCGGCCCCAACCAACGACCCTGCCGAAGCGCCAAGCCGCACTGCTCGCGCTGCTCGATGCCTTCGGCAGGCGCAGCACCCGGCTCGACTTCCAGAAACGGCTGTTCCTGTTCTGCCAGGAACATGGCGCCGCGGCGCCCTATGAGTTCGTGCCCTATCGCTTCGGTGCCTTTTCGTTCACGTCCTATGCGGACCACCGCCGGCTCAGCGAAAGCGGCCTGCTCGCGGCGGACGCGCCGGATTGGCAGCTGACCGACAGGGGCCGAAACCTGCTCAACGCCCGAGCGGACACCGCACCGCGGGCCGATGCGGGCGCGTTCGCCCGGCGCTGGCGCCAGCCAACCGGCGATGCCTTGGTGGCCGAGACCTACCGGCGCTATCCGTTCTATGCCATCCGCAGCGAGATCGCGGGACGCGTGCTCGCCGGAGACAGCAGCGCCCTTGCCCGCATCGACGCGGAACGCCCGCCCGATTCAAGGCCCGGGCTTGCCACCATCGGCTACGAAGGCCGCTCGTTCGAGCGCTACCTCAATATGCTGCTGCTCGACGGTATCACCCTGCTCTGCGACGTGCGCCGCAATCCGCTCAGCCGAAAGTACGGCTTCTCGAAACGTGCGCTCGCGGGCGGCTGCGAGGCACTGAGGATCCGCTACGTCCATCTGCCGGAGCTCGGCATCGCGTCCGAGGAACGCCGCGAGCTGCGCACCCAAGCGGACTACGTTGCCCTTTTTGCCCGCTATCAGCAGGACCATCTGCCGACCCAGGGCGCAGCCCTCGCACGGATCACGGAATGGATCGCAACCGGCGAGCGGGTCGCGCTGACCTGTTACGAAAGGCACCCGAGCCAGTGTCATAGGTATTGCGTGTCCGACGCGCTCCGCTCTACGCTCGGGGAGGATTGCGAAATCCTGCACTTGTGAGACCTCGACATGGAAAAGCAACGCATACTCGTCACTGTCAAGACCTACCCCACACTCTCCACCAAGTATGGCGAGACGGTTTGCACCGCTGGCGTGCGAGAGGACGGAAGCTGGATACGGCTGTATCCGGTGCCCTTTCGGCGCCTGAACGAGCAGGAAAAGTACAAGAAATACGATTGGGTGGAATGCGGGCTTGTCCGCCACAAAGCGGATCCGCGGCCCGAATCCTACCGTCCGGTGGACTCTGCCGAGCTCACACGGGTAGCGCACATGGATACTAAGGACGATTGGCGGGAACGTCGCAGACTGCTGTTGGATACCTGCTCGGTCTATGACCGCATGGAGGTTCTGATCGCAGCCGCTAAGGCGAACGCACTCTCCCTTGCGATCTTTAAGCCAACGGATTTGAAAGACTTCTACTGGCGCAGGGACGAACGGGATTGGGACGAGCACAGGCTCGCGCAGATGCGGGCAATGCATGCTCAAGGTGATCTCTTCGACGAAGATTCCTGGCGCAGAACCTTCAAGGTCATCCCAAAGCTACCCTACAGCTTCCATTACCGATTCATGGATGTCACCGGCAAGGACAGGAATCTCCAGATATTGGATTGGGAGATTGGTGCACTGTTCTGGAATTGCCTGCGCAGTTCGGGCGGCGATGAGCCCGCGGCTCTGGAAAAGGTGAAGGCGAGATATTGGACAGACTTCGCGACAAGAGACCTTCACCTATTCCTGGGCACGACCCAACAGTTTCATCAGCGTGCACCGAACCCGTGGGTAATCATCGGCGTGCTCCCAATCCCACACCAACGGCAGGGCGAACTGTTATAAGGCGATTGCCGGAGACAAACATACCGAATGGCGCAGGATTTTCGCTCGCCTTCAAGGAGCGGCAGCGGGCGCATGGTCGAGCTCTGTGCCCGCTGCCGCGACGCAGAAGGCGGGCGACAAGACAAGCCAGGCGGTCTGTTTGTTGACAGAAATCGCCTAAGCGAAGACGAGCTGGCGCTGTTCGACCTGCTGGCGAAGGACGACTTGTCGAAGCGGGACCGCGAGGCGGTGAAGCGTGCAAGCAGGCGGTTGATGGCAGCGCTGCAGTAGGCCTTGGCGCAGATGCCCATGTGGACGGAAAACCCGGCAACCCAAGCCGAGCTGCGGACCACCATCCTCGACCAGCTTTGGCAGGACCTGCCGCGACCGGGCTTTGCCGACCGTGAGTGCGAGCCGCTGACGGACGAGGTCTACGCCTATGTTTGGCAGCGATCGGTTGCCGGCGCCGCGCCGGGAAGGGCATCGACGAGATGAGCCGCGGCGTTGCTATGCTCCGGCGGTCTCCAACGATCCGACAGGCACCGCGGCGATGTCACTGCAACCGAAACCGCGTCTGAGCTGCGATGACTGGCTGGCCGGGGAGCGGGCGAGCCTGGATGCGCGTGGTGAATACATCGACGGGGCGGTGTACGCGATGAGCGGCGGCACCTTCGAGCACAACGCCATCATCAGCAACATCGTCGGACACCTGCTGCTGCAGATGAAGGGGCGCCCCTGCCGGGTCTTCGGCAGCGTTCTGAAGCTGCGCGTGCGAACCACCGATGCCGGCAAGTATTCGGACCTGATGTCCTTCTGCGGCGAGCCGGAGTTCCACGATGGCCGTCCCGACGTGCTGCTGAACCCCGAGCCTGATCGGCGAGGTGCTGTCCAGCACCACAGTGGGCTATGACCGCCAGCCGAAGTGGGTGTGCCGTCAAGCGGTCGGTGTCCCGTCAAGCAGTCTCCCGTCAAGCAGTCGGGGTCGGGGTCGCTATCGGAATCGGAATCGAGAGAGAAAACGCCATTACTGGGTCGGTCAGTTCGATACTGGTACCGATACCAATGCCGACGCCGACGTCTTTTTGGCTTACCCTTGAATCTTCACTCGGTCTCGTGCCGGGGCTCCGCCCCGGCACGCCGTCCGCATGGCTCTGCCATGCGGCGTCGGCGCGGACGGCAGGGCCATCAAGACCGGGATCCTGGGCAGAGCCGCGGCACCAGACGATACGGCATCTGCAATGATGGCGGACCACAGGAAGGCGCTGCGCACGCACCGGCTCGCGCAGTGGCACCAAGGCGTGTCGTCGCCCGAGACGAGGGCGGCGCGGGGGCCGGTCACCGCGGGGTCCTGGCGGGTCTGAACCAAAGCCTCGCCTTGGCGGGGGTCCGCGACAACGTCAAGCCAAGTGGGCGTCCGGCAGCAGCCTCCCCTCAGTCCTCGTCCGGCTGCCCGAGGATGTAACCCAAATCCAGCTCCACCTCCTCGAACGGCGGCACGCGCACCCGGACAGGCTCGCGCTCGCTGGCGCAGATACCGTACTGCCCATCCTCCAGGGCATAGGCGATCAGCGTCCGGTCCTCGGGCCAAAGCAGCCAATAGCAGGGCACACGGTGACCTTGCAGCAACAACAGCAGCGTCAGGGTGTCCTTGCGCTCACGACCCGGCGAGACGATCTCGCAGACCCAATCCGGGATCAGCTCCATGATGCCGCTCGGGCGCTTCGGCAGCCGGTCCTTGCGCCAGCCGGCCAGGTCGTGGCTCGGGCACTGATGGGCGTCGTAGGCGACGCTGACCTCGGTGGCAATCCACCAACCGCCCGGGCCGTCACGGCGCTTGAGCGGCGCCAGTTCGTCGGAGACGTTGGCTTGGGCCATCCCATGGTCGATCCGCGCCATGGGGCGGCGGACGATCTCGCCGTCGATCAGCTCCACGCGCTCCTCGGGGCTGGCGATGAGGTCGGCGACGGTCTGGAGTTTCAATGCCTCCATGATGGGCTCACTCCGGTTCGGTTGATCATGGGACGCGCCGGAAATCGATGCGGTCCATCGACGATGTCCGCGCCGGTGCCGCTCCGTTCGGCGGATACTACGCCCTGCACCGCCGACGCGCACCGTCGAAGCCACCGCGAACGATGCGAACGCCCGCGCGCGGTGCAGTAACCACTCGGATCAATCTACCAAAGCCGGAAGCCTGCCCAACGCACCCGGCCGCGCAGGGTCGGCCAGATCAGCCGCAGCTGCTCCAGCGGCGACAACAGGGCACGCCAACGCCCGCGCCAATCGGCGGCGCGGTTGAAGGCGCGCAGCCGGTCCACCAGGAGCCGCTGCCAGCGGTCGGCGCGGCGGTGTGCGGTGAGGATGGGGCGGGCCAGATAGTCGTGATACAGGGTCCAGGCGGGCTCCCTGGCATCGGGTCGCTGGTGCTCGGGCGCGGCCCCGTCGCCGATGCCGACCTGGCGCCGAATCACGCCTTCTTGGCGCAGGACGCCCAACAGGCGGGTCAATCCCCGCGACTCGGAGGCCGCACCCAACTCGCATTGGCGCCTGGCCCGGGCCTTGGGCAGGTCCGGGTCGGTCTCGTCCACCAGGTGCAGCAGGAGCTTGAGGGCCTGACCCTCGGAGCCGCCGGCGGCGCTGACGGCGGCCCTGACGGCGTCCTCGATGTAGCGGGCCTCCAGGCCGTCGATGCCGCCGCGGCGCTCATAGGCGCCGGTGCTGAGATATGGCAGTTTGATGAGCCCCTTGAAGACGCTGCGCGCCTGGATGGGCAGGACCCAGCCTTGCACGGTCAGGTCGCCGATCAGGCGCTCTTTCAGCGCATCCCAGCCCGCCTCGGGATGGGCGATGACGGCGCCCTCGCCGTCGGCCCCCACCAGCTGCTCCAGCAGCGCGGTGACGAAGGCGGGCTGTACCCGTTTCAGAGAGCGGGTCTCCGCCTGCTCGAACCTCACCGCGTTCACGCCGACGAACAGCTCACGGCGGATGATGACCAGGCAGTGCAGGTTGCGCGCCGCAAGCTCCACCGCAACGACCCGCCACAGGGCGTTCTCCCCCTCCAGCGTCGCCGGGCTGATCCAGCGTCCGTCGCGCAGGAAACGCGCCCTGTGGGTGAGCTGATAGTCGTCGAACTGATCGAAGATGAACAGGGTCGTAAGCCCATGCTCGTTGCGCAGGCGCCGGATCAGGCTCGCATCCGCATCGACGCCGCCGACCGGCGCTGGCAGCAGTTGCCGGCGCAGGTCGTCCAGGGTGGCGACGCCGAGCTGCTCGCGCAGTTCGTCGCCCAGCACATACCAGGCGGCGGAGGCGAGCTGCGCCGCGAGGCCGTCCTGCCAGTCGCCGGGATAGGCGTTGACGTAGACGGGCAGCAGCCGGGGGCCGGGCTGGCCGTTGCTGTCGGCGCCGAGGGCCGGGGCATGCCGTGCACCACTTGGACCTGTGCGGGGTACCGATGATTCTCTGGCGCTCGAAAGCGCAGCGGGCCCAGGTATCTTCTCCCCACTGGGAGCAGCCCTGAGGCCTAGATCCTGAAGGGTGACGGGTGCGGATCGGTTCCGCAACCATCCCGAAGCGAACTGACGGCGCGTCATAGGCACCACGCCACGAGATGCGAGCCCCAAGATCCCCGCCCGGCCCAACAGCGGCTGCTCGCTGGATGCCGCGGTGCGCGTCGCGGCGCACGATCGCGCCGGGCTGGAGCGCCTGCTGCGCCACGAGTGCCCGCCCAACCTTCGCGCTCGAGCGCCTGAAGCTGCTCGACGATGAGCGCATCGTCTATCGCTTACCCAAGACGCAGCGCGATGGCACCACGGCGCTGACGCTCACCCCGCCAGTCTTGTGATCAAGCCTGCTGATCGACCATCTCGCGGCACAGCCTGTTCACAGATTGGCCGCCGCCC